>CAZNDJ010000111.1:0-11161 GCA_964571705.1 uncultured Chitinophagaceae bacterium | reverse complement strand
ACCACGTGCTGCTGCACGGCCCTCCCAGCCTGGGCAAGACGACCCTCAGCCACATCGTGGCCAATGAGATGGGCGTGAATATGAAGATCACCTCGGGCCCTGTGCTGGAGAAACCGGGCGACCTGGCAGGACTACTGACCAACCTGGAGCCGAATGATGTCCTCTTCATAGATGAGATACACCGCCTCTCGCCGGTGATAGAGGAGTACCTCTACAGCGCCATGGAGGACTACAAGATAGACATCATGATAGACACCGGGCCCAATGCCCGCTCTATACAGATAGGGCTCAATCCTTTTACCCTCGTAGGTGCTACTACACGCTCGGGGCTGCTCACGGCGCCGCTGCGTTCGCGCTTTGGTATCACGTGCAGGCTGGAGTACTATGGGCCGGAGGTACTGTCTGGTATCATCAAGAGATCTGCAGATATACTGGAGGCTCCAATAGAAGAGCAGGCGGCACTGGAGATAGCCCGCCGCAGCCGTGGCACACCGCGTATCGCCAACCTGCTGCTGCGCCGTGTGCGTGACTTTGCGCAGATCAAGGGTGATGGCACGATCACACTCGGCATAGCCCAGCACGCCCTCAGCGCTCTGAATGTAGACCCGATAGGACTCGACGAGATGGACAACAGGATCATCGTGACCATCATAGAGAAATTTAAAGGCGGGCCGGTGGGTATCAATACCATCGCTACGGCTGTAGGTGAGGAAAGCGGTACGATAGAAGAAGTCTACGAACCCTACCTGATCATGCTAGGCTTCCTGAAGCGTACCCCACGCGGGCGCGAGGCTACGGAGCTGGCCTATAAGCATGTGGGCAAAGTGCCTCCGGGGAGCATCAATTCTCTTTTCTGATCACGTCTAAATACAACACCATGAGAACGCTTCTTAAAACAATCCTACCGATACTGACCCTCTGCATCTGCACCTCCTACGCAAATGCACAAAAGATAGAGATACCAGCTGGTGTGACCTACAAGTATGCGGATGATAAAACCAATCAAAAAGCAAAGACACTGCTGGACAAAGAACTCTCCGGCAAATGCTCGTACGACCTCTTCAATGGTGGCTCGCTGATCATCGGCCCGCGCCTTTGGCAGCGCCTGTCACAAACAGACAGCATCAGAGATATAGAGGCGGGGCATACTAGCTTTCATGTGCCCATACTGGATGATAATGGCAAACCTAAAAGTGAGCAGGTGCTGGATGGCAAACTGATCCAGACAAAGGCTGATTTTCGCAAGCTGTGGAACCATCTACGTGCTGAGTTTAGTGGAAGTAAACTAACCTACCGCAAGCTCACACCCGCAGAGCTGAAATACTATTGGGCTATCATTAGCTTTGACATCGAAGAGCCTATCCTGATCATAGAAGGTGGGAATTATAAACTGCTGGTCAACTTTACCAAAGACAACATGAAAGTGATGTGGCTGGATGAGGTATATTAAACCACAGGCATCACTCTACATCATGCTCTAGTTCAGCAGTGGCTTCAGCTTCTTCCCTATCAGTTCGATAGACCTGCTTAGTTGCTCGTGTGGCAGGTTGGCTACGTCCATCTGGAAGGTGACGCGGGAGATGCCGCCGAGGGCAGCGCTGTGACGCTTGATCTTCTCGGCTACCTCCTCAGGGCCGCCTATGAGGTAGGCACCGAGCGGGCCATTCTGCGCATCAAAGCGCTGGCGGGTCATGGGCGGCCAGCCACGCTCTTTGGCCACACCGGTAGACATGGCTACGGCAAACTGCGGGTAGAAAGTATCGATGGCCTCCTGCGTGGTCTCTGCAAGGAAACCCATGGAGTGCAGGCCTACTGTCAGCTTCTCCTCGGGATGGCCGGCTCTCCTGCCCGCCTCGCGGTAGAGATCCACCAGTGGTGCAAAGCGATGTGTCTCGCCGCCGATGATGGCCACCATGAGTGGCAAGCCTAGTACACCTGCGCGCACGAAAGACTCCGGCGTGCCGCCTACTCCCAGCCAGATGGGCAGAGGGTTTTGCAGCGGGCGCGGATAGATAGGTTGGTTATGCAGCGCTGGCCGGAAGCGTCCCTGCCAGGTCACGGATTCATTGTCGCGTATTTTGAGGAGGAGGTCTAGTTTCTCTGCAAAGAGGTCATCGTAGTCTTCGAGTTTTAATTCAAATAATGGATAAGCTTCGATAAAGGAACCACGGCCTACGACCATCTCAGCACGGCCCTGTGACACGAGATCGAGTGTGGCAAAATTCTGAAAAGCACGCACGGGGTCTACTGCGCTCAGTACAGTCACCGCGCTGATGAGGCGGATACGCCTGGTGCGGCCTGCGGCAGCAGCGAGGATGACATGCGGCGCAGCATCCAGAAACTCGCGGCGATGGTGCTCGCCTATGCCGAAGACATCCAGTCCAGCCTCATCTGCCAGCGCGATACGATCCAGCAGCTCTGACATGGCGTCCTTACTATTGTATGTATCTGCGCCCTGTGTGGTGAACCGTGCTACGAAACTATCTACTCCTACCTCCATGTGATCTGTTATTTTTTGCGGCAGCAAAGATACGGCCTTTCCTATGGGCGTGCTGCTATACTATTGGATAGCCATCTATGTGATCTCATGCCTCAGCCCGCGTACTGCATGTGCCAGTATCTATCATCGGCTGCTGTGGTGGTGAAGCCCAGCCTCTCATAGAGCGCTTTTGCGCGCAGATTGCTTTTGAGGGTTTTGAGTACCAGGCACTTTCCGCGATAGCGGGAGATGAAACCAGAGACGATCCATGTGCCGATGCCACTGCCCTGATAGGCATCCAGCAGGTAGAGTGGACCTAGCTCTACGGTATCCTCATGCTCCATCCAGCCCAGCACACCACAGCGCACACTGCCCTGATATACAATGTGGATATTGCGACTGTCAAAGTCACTGTCTGCATAGCGGTCCTGCAGCGACTCGTCCCAGCCAAAGACAGCCTCTATCACTGCCCGGTACGAGCCATGATGCACCTGGCGGAAAAACTCCCGGTCTTCTTCTTTTGCCCTTTGCCAGCTGATATTCATCACAAGACGTTTGGTCGGTTTTTATTTAACTTTACTGGACAAAATAAACAGATCGGCTGACGATCACAATATCTATCTATGCCACATTTCATCAGCAGAGGACAGGTGCCGCACAAGAGGCATACACAATTTAAAAAGCCGGACGGCGGTCTCTACTCCGAGCAGCTGGTCAGTACAGAGGGCTTCTCCAATCTATACTCCCTGATCTACCATACCTACCCGCCTACTGCGGTGACCAAGGTCGACTTCCCAGTAAACGTGGCTCCTAAAATAGCTACCGAGAAAAACCTGCAGAACAGGTGCTACAAAGGATTCAAAGTGCGACCTGAGGAGGACTATCTCAAGTCAAGGAAATATGTGCTGGTCAATAAGGATGTCTACATAGCCCTCTCTGCGCCGCAGCAGTCTATGAAAGGCTACTTCTACAAAAACTCCGGCGCTGATGAGGTGATCTTTGTGCACGAAGGCAGCGGCACTATGAAGAGTGCCTTTGGCGAGCTGAAGTTTGGCTACGGGGACTATATAGTGATACCGCGCGGCACTATCTACCAGATGGAGTTTGACACGGCGGATAACAGGCTCTTTATCGTAGAGTCCTTCTCCCCTGTCACCTATCCTAAGCGCTACCGCAATGACTTTGGCCAGTTGCTGGAGCATTCACCATTTTGCGAGCGCGATATCCGCACACCGGAGAATCTGGTGACGCATGACGAGAAGGGTGACTTCGTGGTTTACATCAAGAAAGAGGATATGCTCTATCCATACCACTACGCGCATCATCCATTTGATGCGATAGGCTGGGATGGCTGCCACTATCCGTTCATTTTCTCTATACATGACTTTGAGCCGATCACCGGCCGTGTGCATATGCCGCCTCCTATACACCAGACCTTTGAAGCGCGCAATTTTGTGATATGCAGCTTCGTACCGCGCCTGTATGACTACCACCCGGAGGCTATCCCGGCGCCGTACTTTCACAGCAATGTAGACAGCGATGAAGTGCTGTACTATGTGGATGGCGACTTTATGAGCCGCAAGCATGTGGAGCGCGGCATGATCACGCTGCATCCGATCGGTATCCCTCACGGACCGCACCCCGGTGCTATAGAGAAGAGCATAGGCAAGAAAGAGACAGGAGAGCTGGCGGTGATGGTCGATACCTTTCACCCGCTGCTGATCTGCAAGGACGCACTGGAGATAGAGGATCCTCAGTACTACATGAGCTGGGTGGACTAGCACCTTTCCAAAACTCTCCTAAGGAGAGCATTCAATGCACTGGTCTAACATGTCAGGCCGGTATGTGGCGTCGTATTAATTTTTACCTTTGGGCTATACCCAAAAGCTCAATCAGAGATGGCCAAGACCAAACCGATCCACGTCAAAAAAGCAGAGGCTGCTACTAAAAAGCCGGCTGCGAAACCTTCTACCTTTTCTTTTGCAAAGTTTGCGGACTGGACCCATCTGGCTATCATCACGATCCTTTTCTGGTTTGTGTACACGTCCGTGTTTGATCACAAGCCTGATATGAATGGCGACAACTTTGCGTACTACCTGCTGGGCAAGCGTATCGCTACCGGCCAGGGCTTTACCAATGCGACTGATATACACCATGCGCCGCATACACACTTCCCTATAGGGTATCCTGCGCTGCTGTCTGTCTTTATCAAAGTGCTGGGCGATGACCAGGATTCGATCAACTTTATGAACGGCCTGATGCTCTATGGCTCGCTGCTGCTGCTTTACTTCATCATCAAGCGGCTCACCTCATCAGCCACACTGGCTTTTGCTGCTGCCTTTCTCGCGGCGCTCAACTCGCACCTGCTGCGCAGCGCTACGATCACCATGAGCGAGATACCTTTCCTCTTTGTGAGTATGCTGGCGCTGTACTTTTTCCTGCGGGCAGTACAGGATGAGCGGAGTATCAAGAGTCCGTGGCTCTACCTCTCTGTGCTATGTATCGCGGGCTGCTATTATACCAAGACGACTGCTATAGCGCTCGTGGCCGGTACAGGTTTATACCTGTTGTTTGCAAGGGATTGGAAGCGGCTGGCGGTGGTGGTGCTGGGATTTGGCCTGCTGGCGCTGCCGGGCTATATACGTGACAAAAACCTGGGCAGCTCTCACATGGGCCAGCTCATGCAGGTCAATCCATACAAGCCTGAGCTGGGCAACCTGACCTCCGCGACCTTTATGGAGCGGGTGAAAAACAACTTTGAGCGCTATACCTCTATGGATATACCGGTAGGTGTACTCTCTATGAATCTCGACGACCAGGAGACGCACACCTCCTATGTGAAAGACAATGGCAAAGCAAAATTCAGCCTGTGGCTGCTGGGGCTGGCTATCATAGGCCTGGCGCTATGGGGTATCTGGAGGCTAAAGGACCTGCGCCTGCTGCTGCTAGGCTATATAGGGGGCACGCTGGCCATCCTGATGATATGGCCTGATGTGTGGGGTGGCATACGCTTCATCCTGCCGCTGATACCTATTGCTATCTTCCTCGCACTGTATGGTGTCAAGGAGCTGGCCGCGCTGGCGGTAGGTGACGACAAACTGGCCTACGCGCCATATGTATTTATCCTGCTCGGGCTGATGAGTACCAAGGCTATCGGTGCGCTGGAGGACCAGGCCGGACAGCAGATGCCGCCAAACTACCAGAACTACTTTGACATAGCGCGCTGGGCAAAAGAGCATACACCAAAAGAAGCTATCTTCAGCGCGCGCAAGGCTGACATGTTCATCTACTACTCAGACCGCACCTGTGTGGGAGACAAACCCTCTCTGGATGATAAGGAGGTGCTGCAATTCTTCCGCGACAATAAGGTGGACTATGTAGTGATAGAGCAGCTGGGCTTCAGCTCTACGGCCAAATATCTCGTGCCTGCCGTGCAGAAGAATATGGACCAGTTTGAGATCGTGTACCAGCTGAAGAATCCGGATACTTATTTATTGAAGTTTAAGCGATAAGAGATCTAGAGATGTGGAACTGGCATTAGTTTACCTCCATAGCAGTTATTCTCGCATGTAGGTATACCGCGGAGAAACAATATGTGCGCATACATTGCCAATTTCTTATCATCGAATATATAAACTCCGTCATGGTATTTTACCAGATTAGCTATTGAGTCGAAGTTTGTAGTTGCTTCCAAACGGTGAAGATCATTTATCGAATAGTGATAATCTATATTCTCAACAGCTGAGGGATTAGTAAACTGAAAGGTCCGGTCTTTATGGCTGATGACTATCGAATCAGCCATGAATAGCCCCTCCATCCCGTTTTTCTTATCCAACTGATACTCCCTGTAGACTGCACCTACCAAAAAATTGCCTTTAGTGCAGTATTCGCGTGTAGTGCCGCGGTTCAGATCCGTGACTGAGACAACTAGATAAGATTGTATCGTCGATTTATTGCGGATGGCAGCTACATAGTTTCTGTATAGATCAGCATCTGTGACTGGTTCTGTAAATGAAAGCCCAACAAATGATAGAAAAGTAAGCGTAGCCAGTATCTTCACTGATGCCTTCATCACTATGCAGATATCTGCTTGCTCAGGTCTATCATCCTGACCAGGCGGCTCACCTGATTCTCTGAGTCGGTCACGTACTCATTGTTTTTGTCCCACACATAGCCGGCGAGTACTGAGCATATCTTATTGACCACATCTGCGGGGCGGTAGTCGTTGAAGAAGATCTTCTGCAGCCTGCCATCGTACCATGCGAGCACGTAGGTGCGGAAAGCATCTACACCTGTCATCATCACATCCATGTATTCTTTCTGCCAGTCCACCTTTTCGCCATTGAGCTGCCTGACCACCAGGTCTGCAGCCATGCGGCTGGAGGTCACAGCGAGCGTGACACCAGAGCTGAATACGGGATCGAGAAACTCGGTCACATTGCCGGTCAGCACAAAGCCGTCGCCAAAAAACTTATCGCAGGTAGCAGACCACGACTGGATGGTGCGCGGCTCAAAGAGGAACTCGCAGCCCTCAAAGCGCTCAGCGATATTAGGGTCGCTGGCTATGATGGCTCGCAGCTGCTCCTCCGGTGTGCCAGTAAAGGCATCAAAGAAGCCCGGCTCACTCACAAAGCCGCAAGAAGTGATACCATCAGAGAATGGTATGCACCATGCCCACACACCCGGTGCGTGATCTACTATCAGGATGCGGTTAGGCTCTACGTAGTTATTGCGGCGGGTGTCGCGGATATGAGTGAAGAGTGTCTTGCGCGGAGGCAGATTGGATGGACGCTCCATACCAAACATGCGCGGTATGACACGGCCATAGCCGCTGCCGTCTACTATAAATTTGGCTTGTACCTGTTTGGTCTCGCCAGTAGGAGTGGTCATCGTGGTAGTACTGCTGCCACCCTCGCCAAACTTGATATCAGTGACGGTGGTCTTGTATTCTACAGGCACGCCCATTTTCTCTACCTCGGTGGCCAGCAGGGTGTCGAGCTCAGCACGCTTCACCTGCCAGGTCCACTTCCAGCCTTCGGTAAACTGATCCGAGAAATTGAAATCCATGACCTCACCTGCAGTATTGACGAATTTGGCGCCATACTTCTCCTGAAAGCCGTGAGCCTTCACCGCCGGCAGGAAGCCAGCTGCATCGAGCGCCTCCATACACTTAGGTAGCAGGCTCTCGCCTATCACAAAGCGGGGGAATTGTTCTTTCTCTACTATCTTGACCTTGTAGCCGGCCTTATTGATGATAGAAGCGGCGACAGAGCCAGAGGGGCCTGCGCCTATCACGAGTACATCTACTTGTTCGGTTGTCATTACTATGTTTTAGGAGGGACTAAATTACAGATTTCTATGGTTTTGGTGGCTCCGTGGCAGCCGGTATTTTGTACACAATAGCCGCATTGCACCCACCAAAACCTGAGGCCGTTTTCAGGGCATGAGATTTATCAGATGCTACCAGACCGGCATTGACACTGACATGACCGGGTACGCCGTTTTCCGCGTAGCCGAGGCTGCCGAGTACTTTCTTTTCCCGCAGGGAGTGGATGGTCATGACCGTCTCTATCACGCCAGCGGCACCGAGGGTGTGGCCGTAGTAGCCCTTCAGGCTGTGTAGCGGCGTGGCACTGAGGCCCGCATGCTCAAAGGCTTTGCTCTCCATTTCATCATTATACAGCGTAGCAGTACCATGAGCAGAGATGAAGGACAGGTCTGCTGCGCTCGCATCGCTGCGGGCCAGCGCCTTGGTCACAGCGTCAGCCAGCTCAGCACCCGTACGTGATGGACCGGAGATATGATTGGCATCATTGGTCAGGCCCTCGCCGAGTACCTGTATGCTATCAGCTCCCGCCTGAGATATATCATTGGTCAAAACGACAGTCGCAGCACCCTCGCCGAGATTGATACCCTTACGCGATTTATCAAACGGGCGGCACGGTTCATCACTGATAGCCATAAGGCTCTGGAAGCCTGACACGACAAATTTTGATAGCACATCTGCTCCTGTCACTACTGCGTGTTTATACCTGCCTGCACTTATCAATCTTTTTGCAGTGATGATGGCCAGCACACCTGAGATACAGGCGTTAGAGACCACGACGGGTTTATTCACTGCGTGAAAATGAGATGCAATACGATCTGCAGAGAGGGACAGCGACAGGTCACTATCAGGTGCACCGCCTGCCAGTAGCTCTATATTGCCCTTGGTAGTAGAGAGGATAAAGATGGTGTCTTTGTCATCCAGCCTGATGCTGGTGTGTGAGAGCGCATCTTTCACAGACAGGATGCAGAGTTTATCAAAGCGTGTATGCTGCCCCTCTAATGCCGGCAAGGTAGTATCATCGATCCGGCCGGCGTAGAAAGGCACCTGTGATAGCCGCACATCATCCACCTGGCTGATACCAGACACACCACTACGTACACGTGAGTAGCACTCTGCAGAGGTCACGCCCAGCGGAGAGACCACATTGTCAGCTATGATGTAGACGGGAGCGGACATGACTACCTGAGGCCTACCTGGTGCATCCACTCGGTGATAAAATCAGGTACAGTGAGCGCAAGCTCCATAGCGCCATTGGTCACAAATACCTGCGTGGTAGAGCCGGTGCAGATCAGGTCTCCGGCTTCGTTTCTGATCTTGTAGTGAAAGATGATCTTGGCCGCATCTGTCTTGATGTAGTGCGCCTCTACGAATGCGATATCCTTATAGCGCAGCGGACGCTTGTACGTGGCCTCGGAGTGTATGAGTGGTGTAGCGTATCCTTTCTGATAAAAGGAATACAGATCAAAGCCATACTTCTCTGCAAAGGCATCGCGGGCATCCTCAAAGTACTTGAGGTAGTTGCCATGCCAGACGATACCCAGCGGGTCACACTCGTGAAACCGTACCTTGATACGGGCTATGGCTTTCAGTTCTTTGGTCTTGCCATTTGGCAAGGTGTCAGGGGCACTCTTCATACTTCACTTTATTACTGTGCTGGGCACAAACATTATCTTACGCTGTGCAAACAGCGTTCCCAAATTACATCTTTCTGACATACAAGTCAATACTATAAAGCCGTACGGCCTATTTTTGCCAGAAATCATAATAATTGAACCATTGGGAGGGATTTTTGTTCACCATGCCCTCCAGGTCTTTGACGTAGTCCTTCATCATAGCTTCCAGGTCAGCAAAGTCACTCACCTCCTTGGGCGGACGGGCATAAAACTCGTAGTGCGTGGGGCCGGTCTTGACGCCATACACATAGGTGAAAGGCGCTTTCAAAGCCTTGACCAGCTGGAAAGGGCCGCTAGGGAATAGTGCAGGCTCTCCCATAAAATCTACGGCCTGCGCCCGCGCCCCCGCCACAAAGCGGTCTGCGTGCATACAGATGGTTTCCCCCCGGGCCAGTGCCTCGCTCATCAGGTAGACGTGGCTCAGGTCCTCCCGTATCGGTATCACGTTAAACTTCTTGCCGCCTATCACGGACTCCATCAGCGCCTTGATATGCTCATGCTCGCCATCGTACATCAGCACATTGATCACCGTATCGTAGCGGGCTATGAAGTGGCCTGCTATCTCCCAGTTGCCCAGATGGGCGCCGAGCATGATCGCGCCACGTTTGGCGGCAGCCATCTGTTCTATATTCTCTGCACCATTGCTGCGGGAGGTAAATCTGGCCGACAGGCCGGAGAGTATTGCGACTTTATCTATCAGTGACTGGCCCAGCATGAAATAGTTCCAATAGACCATGCCGACGGACCTGGCTACGCCAAAGTGCATGCGCTGCCGGAAAAAGCGATAAATGTGCCCGGTAGAGGTCCACGATAATAGGAAGTAGTAAAAGGCTACAAAAGCAAGGAGTGCATAGGCGGGCCAGAGCCCCAGATAGCGCAGGATGCCGACAAAGATACGGTACCCTAGTGGCGTACCTTTAGACTTGCCCTCCCACTGTGCCATCAGGCCTGAGACTTGGCTATGACATAGTTGTAGAGATCCTGAAAGGTGCGGATGCCGGTAAAGTCTTCCTGCTTTACCTTGATGCTGAAATTGGTCTCGAGCAGTACCACGAGGTCTACGTAGTCCAGGCTATCGAGCTCCAGGGTCTCTTTGAGCGGAGCGTCCGGCTGCAGTTTTCCTACCTCTACTTCAAACTCCTCGGATAGGAATTCATTGATCCGATTGATAGTGTCTTCTTTCGTCATTGTCTTTTAAGGGGTGTTTAGGGCTTCCATTTGCGGACGATGAGGGTGGAGTTTGTGCCCCCAAATCCGAATGAATTGGACAAAAATACATCAATATTCCGTTGTTTGGTAGTAGCGGCCACGTTGATACGTGCAGAGAACTCGTCCGGGTTTTCAAAGTTTATATTGGGCGCTACAAAGCCGTCGCGCATCATGATCATGCTATACACCACCTCACTGGCACCTGCCATCCAGCACTCGTGGCCGGTCATGGACTTGGTGCTGCTCACCAGCGGCTTGTACGCGCCAAAGACGGCATTGATCGCCTGCGCCTCGCTCGCATCGCCCTGCGGCGTAGAGGTAGCGTGGGCATTGATATAGTCTATATCGCCGGCCTTCATACTGGCCTCAGAGAGGCTCATCATGAGGCTGCGCACCGGGCCGTCTACAGTAGGGTTTGAGATGTGGCCTCCATTGCTGCTAAAGCCGTAGCCTACTATCTCCCCGAGTATC
>CAZNDJ010000110.1:0-11288 GCA_964571705.1 uncultured Chitinophagaceae bacterium | reverse complement strand
ATGGTTTTTAAAGTGTATTAAAGCCTCCCTTGAGGGAGGTTTGGAGGGCAGAGAGATTGAATACATAAATCTGTAAATATCAATGCGTGTAGAATTTGCACAAGCAGTAATCGAACTCAAGGACAAACATCCTAACCTCGTCTTTATGACGGGAGACCTGGGCTATATGGCATTGGAGAAGGTGCAGGAGCGCTATGGCGATCACTTCATCAATGCTGGTGTAGCGGAGCAGAATATGGTCACCGTGGCGGCATCTCTGGCGCATGAGGGCTTTGTGCCGTTTGCGTATAGTATCTCGCCATTTGTGACGCTGCGGCCGTATGAGCAGATACGCACGGATGTGTGCCTGCACGACCTGCCGGTCAAGATAGTAGGCAATGGCGGTGGCTACGGCTACGGCATCATGGGTGCTACGCACCACAATATAGAGGACATAGCCATCATGCGTGTGCTGCCTAATATGCGCGTCTACGTGCCGCTGACCGGCAGTGACGTGGCCGAGGCGCTGGAGATGATGGTGGCCGACCCGCACCCCAACTATCTGCGCCTCAATATGGGCGCCAAGATCAATGGCGTGCAGCCTTTCGCTCAATGGAGGAAGATCAAGAGCGGCGATAAAGCGGTAGTGATAGGCACCGGCCCTGTATTGGAGAATATCACCAGCCTGCCTGCTGAGCTGGTGGACGGCCTGGAGATCTGGGCACTGAGTATTTTCCCGTTTGCAGAGATGCCTGCGGAGCTGGTGGCTAAGATCAACAACACCGGCAAGCTACTGACCATAGAGGAGCACCAGGGCCAGTGCGGCATGCATGAGGCGCTGGCATCGCAGCTGCTGGGTCAGCTCACTGATCCTATTTCCTTCAAGCCGCTGTATGCATCCGGCTACCCGAGCGGCCGCTACGGAGACCAGAAGTGGCACCAGGCGGAGAATGGCCTGGGAGGGGAGAGCCTCGCGGCCAGCGTGGCGGCACTTCTCGGCTGATATATTTGTATATTCATTATTATAAAAATCAACAACATGAAAACGTTTCTCCTCAGCCTGCTTTTTAGTGTGGTAGGCTTTGCCGCATCTGCTACAGCTTTATCATCAGACAGCCTCCCGCCGCTCAATACCCGGGAAGACTGCAAGAAAGCGGAACCTCTTATCAAAAAGTGCGTGGCTTACCTGCTCACCCATCCCGCAGATGGCAAAGATGATGCAGGCAAACTGGCCGCACAGCTTATGATCCTGTGGATGACCAATACGGAATACCAATTTGGTGTAGACGGGGATATGGTGAAATACTGTGACGGTGACAAGAACCTGCCAGTAGCGCTCATGGCCAGCATGGTGGCCGTAGTGCTGGCAGACCCGTCTGTCAATGATGACCCTAAGAAGATGAAGATCGCAGCCTATGGCCGTTTCGCTGACTACTGTGCGAGTGATGATAGCAAGGTGAAGCTAACCGCTGCGCTGAAAAAGCTCATAGACGCACAGCACAAGGGCAAAATAGCATCCGTGCTGGATATGTCAGTAGCCAAGTGAGCCGCCGGGAGCATCTGCTACATTTCGTTATATTTGGCGGAAACTAACACCCATTCTTAGTGCTACTCGCTGACAAGATACAAGAGCAGGTCAATCAACTTCAGGGCCCTATCCTCATATTCGGAGCCGGTGGTTTCATCGGGGCCAACCTGTTTCGCACCATAGCGCGATACCGCAAGGATGTATATGCGGTGACCTCCAAGCCATTCATACCATGGCGGCTGGATGACTGTGATCCGGCCCAGGTGCTGCACTGCAATATCACCCGTAAGGATGACATAGAGCGCCTCTTTGAGGAGCACCAGGTGCGTACTATCTTTGATCTGGCAGCCTATGGCGCCTACTCCAAACAGTCTGACGTGGACCTGATCTATGAGACCAACCTCATAGGCCTGCTCAATCTGCTGGAGATGGCCAGCAAGTTTTCTATCAAAGCATTCATACACGCGGGCAGCTCGTCAGAGTATGGCCTCAATGCGGCTGCGCCTAAAGAGGACGACCCGCTGCAGCCCAACTCGCACTATGCCGTGACCAAAGCCTCTGCGGCACAGATGATCAAGTTTTATGGCACGATAAAGGAGATGCCGGTGCTCAATCTGCGCTACTACTCGATCTATGGGCCCTATGAGGAGCCAGACCGCCTGATACCGCAGCTGATAGAGAAAGGGATGAAGGCCAGCTACCCGCCGCTGGTGCAGCCGGATATCTCCCGCGACTTTGTATATGTAGATGATGCCGTATATGCTACGCTGCTGTCTGCCAATAGCGACTTCCTCCGCACGCGCGGCAAGTCATTTAACATAGCCAGTGGCAAAAAGACCACGATACGCGATATAGCTGGCACGATCAAAGGCATATTCAATATCCCACAGGAGCCTGAGTGGGGTGATTTCCCAAACAGGAAGTGGGACCTGAAAGAATGGTATGGCGATGCCACACTGGCCGGAGAGCTGCTGCACTGGCAGAACGAGACCAGCCTGCGTGATGGGCTCGTGAGTACCTACGAGTGGCAAAAGGACTACTCCAAGCCCCTCTATGAAAAGAAGATAGTACAAGACAAGATACGCCACAAGCTCAGCGCCGTGATAGCCTGCTACCGTGATGCGCAGGCTGTGCCGTATATGTACAAACGTCTCACAGATACCTTTGTAAAAATAGGAGTGGACTATGAGATCATCTTTGTAAATGATGCCTCTCCGGATAATGCTGCCGAGGTGCTGCAGGAGATAGTCAATAAGGATCACCACGTGATAGCCATAGAGCACTCTCGAAACTTTGGCTCGCAGGCCGCCTTTCTCAGTGGCATGGAGATCTCTACCGGAGATGGCGTGATACTGCTGGATGGCGACCTGCAGGATCCGCCTGAGCTGATAGAGCAGTTTTACCAGAAGTTTCTGGAGGGCTATGATGTGACCTATGGCCGCCGCGTACAGCGTGAGGGCAATCAGTCACTCGCCTTTTTCTATAAAGCATTCTACCGTGTCTTCCGCAGCGTAAGTTATGTGCCTATGCCGCTGGATGCGGGAGACTTCTCCCTCATGAGCCGCAAGGTAGTAGATGAGCTGGTGAAGATGCCTGAGACCGACCAGTTCATGCGCGGCCTGCGGGCATGGGTAGGATTTCGCCAGACGGGAGTGGACTACATCCGCCCCGAGCGCATGTTTGGCGTCACTACCAATAACTGGCGCAAGAACCTGGCCTGGGCACGCAAGGCGATCTTCTCCTTCAGCTTCGTACCGCTGGAGCTGCTCACCTACCTTGGAGGCTTGCTCACTGGTATTTCCTTTCTGGCTATCATCTGGGTAGTGATCAATGCGATCTTTATAGACCACAGCATACCGCATGGCATACCTACTATCATCGTGCTGGTGCTATTCTTTGGGGGTATCAATATGCTCTCTATAGCCGTACTGGGTGAGTATCAGGCCAAGATACTGGAGGAGGTGAAAAGGCGTCCTAAATTTATCCGCCGCAATATCTTCCGCAAGTCGGAAAGGCACTAAGTACGCTCAAATGATATAAAGAAAAAAGGCGCTCCCTGTCTGGAAGCGCCTCTTGCTTTGTCGTCTGGCCGCAGCTTATTCTTTTACAAACTTCACTGCTGGCCCCGTATCTCCTATGCGGATCACGTAGATAGCAGGTGCCAGCTGGCCTACCGCTATCTGCGTGGTCTGGCCTGTCAGCTCTCCGGTCTGTACGGTACGGCCTGTGATATCTGTGATGGTGTAAATAGTGCCATGCACGATCTCGGCCTCCGCGCGTATCGTCAGCAGGTTGTTAGCCGGATTAGGATAGATGTCGAGCTTCTGTATTGGCGCGGCATCCTCTATGCCGGTAGTACTCACGCAGCACGCATTATACACCGCAGATACCTCGCTGGCAGTGAGCGAGCGGTCCCAGATGCCTATATCATCCAGTTTGCCCCAGAAAGTCTCATAGCCATACTGTGATATATTGCCTATCAGTACCTGGCAGAGATAGCTGGTCTGCACTCCGGTGCCTGAGAAGGTGCTGTCCAGCACACCATTGATATATAGCTGGTGCGTCTGGCCGGTTTTCACGAGCGCTACGTGTGTCCATGTGTGTGTAGGGATCACTGTGTTTGAGAGTGCCGCATTATTGCTGAATACATCCCACTGGCCAAAGTCCCCCGGGTTATTGTCGTAGAAATAATTGACCCGGCTCGTGCTGCCACCCCAGCTCATGCTGATCTCTGTACCATAGTGCGGATAGGTGTTGAACATGGTCTGGCTCAGGTTGCCGTTATGCGGATTGCGGGTGGTGTCGGTATTAAACCAAAGCGTGATGGTAGAGTTGAACCAGCCATTGTCAAAGAAAGTATCGACAGAGCGCAGGTAGGTAGTGTCACCGTCAAAGTAATAGGCGCTATTGGCATGGCCGCAGCGGTCTGTGGTCAGCGCAGCTCCGCGGTTTACCAGGTCATGCCCGTGATAGGCTTCGTCTATAGTATTTCCGTTGAATGGATACCAGGCTACCATGCCGCCAGGCATCACGCAGGTATTGCAGCCATTCTGATAGAGCTGCAGCACCTCTGCTGCGCTGAGGCCACGGTTCCAGATACCATAGTCATCCAAAGAGCCCATAAAGGTCTCTGGCGTAAATCCTCCCGATATAGTGCCGATATAAATACTACACAGCGAGCTGGCACCCACAGCGCTATTGGTGAAAGTGGCATCAAGGGCACCATTCAGGTACATTTTGTAAGTACTGCCGGATTTGACCATCACCAGGTGGTTCCATACGTGAGTGCTCACTGTACTGGTAGAGAGTGCTGCGTTATTGCTGAATACATTCCACTGCTGCGTATTGCTCGGTGTGGTACTGTAGAAGAAGTTAACTTTGTTGGAACTGCCACCCCAGCTCATACTTAGCTCCGTACCGTAGTGCGGATTGGTGTTAAACATGGTCTGGCTGTGGTTGTTGTTATACGGATTGCTGGTCGTATCCGTCTTAAACCAGAGGCTGATGCTGTAGCTTGTCCAGCAGTTGTCAAAAAACTGGTCAGAAGAGGAGAGATAGGAGTTTATTCCGTTGAATCTGTAAGCGCTGTTTGGCGTACCGCAGCGGTCTGTGGTCAGCGTGGCGCCATTGTTAGTCAGATCGTGGTGGTTGGTGGTAGCGTCATTCGTATTGCCGCTAAAGGAATACCAGGCCTGAAGCCCGCTGGCAGGTACATAGCCCGGTACACTCTGTGCATATGAACTACCGGCCAGGATGATCGCGATAGCGATAGCGTAAAACTTTTTCATAGTCGTTTTATTTGAGGTTTGTCTTTAGACGTAAAGATAATATCTGATGGTTGGCAGCCAAATTAAGATTTCTATTAAAAATAAATTCGCCTTATTTGTAGGCTGTACTATCACCCAGTTTTCAAACCGTACCCGGTACATCCATGAGTAAAGAAGGATTTCAGCCCATATCTAATGTAGGCCCCGACACGACAGCGGGCGCCATCAAGTTTTATGGCAGGCTGCTCGTAGATTTTCAGACGCTGTCTGCACTGCCACACCTGAGGTCAGTAGTGCCGGCCTTTCGCGGCAGGGTGCTGGACGTAGGCTGCGGCCAGTCGCCATACCGATTTCTGCTGGATAAGAATAACACGCAATACCAGGGCATCGATATCCCGGAGGCTATGCGCTTCAAGTATAATAACCCTGACATCGTCGAGTTCAACGGACAGGATATCCCTTTCCCTGACAATACTTTTGACGGGCTGATCTGCACCGAGGTGCTGGAGCACGTGCAAAACTATCAGTACCTCATAGACGAGATGCACCGCGTGCTGAAGCCGGGCGCTACGGGTATCATCACCGTGCCGTGGAGCGCGCGCTACCACTACATCCCATGGGACTACTTCCGCTATACACCGAGTAGTTTGAAGACCATGTTTGCCAAGTTCTCTGAGGCTACGGTCAGGCACCGCGGTACAGATATGACCGTAGTGGGCAATAAGGTGATCGTCATGTTTGTGCGCAATCTGCTCCCTGCGGAGAAGTGGCGGCTGATCTTTGCGCCTATCTGGCTGCTCTTCAGCCCGCTGGCTGCATTCACTACCCTCATGGGTCACCTTTCACTCCTGTTTGGCTGGGGTACAGACGAGGACCCGCTGGGCTACTCCATCATCATCCGCAAGTAGTCCCGCCTATTTTTTTATTTTTAAAACCCGGCAAACCCACTGATATAATGGCAGAAAATAAGAGCGGCATACACAGCATCATTAGCGCACCATGGATCTACAACCTCGTACAGTTTGTAGCCGGTGCCCGTATGTACCGCGAGAAAATGGTACAGGACTATATCCGCCCCTTTGACGGATGCAAGATACTCGATATAGGCTGCGGTACGGGTGAGTACGTTCACCACTTCCGCCAGCACTGCAAGGGATTTGAATACTATGGCTTTGATGGTGAGGGGGTATATATAGACTACGCCAATGAGCTTTTCAAAGATGATCCTAAGGTGCATTTCTACAAGAAAATACTCACTGCTGAGGAGGTCAAGGAGTTCAATAACTTTGACATAGTGATCGCTACGGGTGTGATGCACCATCTGGACGATGACGTGGTCGAGTCTCTGCTCACTACCGCAAAGCTGGCCCTCAAACCCGGCGGCAGGCTCATCACCTACGATCCGGGCAACTATGACGACAGCAACTGGATCGAGCGTTTCTTTGTGAAATATGACCGTGGCCGCAGCATCCGCTATGAGCGCGACTATGCCACCCTGATAGGCAAAGTATTTAAAGAATACCGCTCATGGACGCCGTACCTGACCTGGTTTACGGTGAGAAATGTGATCTTCGAATGTACCAATAACTGATCCGCATGTCTAAGGAAAAGAAAGTAGTACCTGCCGCAAAGGCGACAGCCACCCGCAAAGCACCACAACAGAGCAAGCCCCTCTTCTCATTTGAGACGCTGGCAGAAAACCAGGAGAAACTTTTCAAGTACGCCTTCCTGATAGTGGCTGCGCTGATCTTTGTGGTCAGGCCGTTTTTCAGCAGTGACTTTGGCCCGAGCGGTGATGAGCTGACCCACAAGGCGCTGGGCGACCTGTCCTATAACTATATCACGACTTTTGGCCATGATGATTCTCTCTTCCGCTATGATCCTACAGGTGGCCGGGAGGATATGACCCTGCTGCAAAACTACGGTCCTATGCTGGAGGTACTCTCTGCAGCAGTCTACAAAAACGCCGACCTCAATCCTTTCCAGACTCGTCACTTCATATTGACTGTATTTACGTTCCTGCTTTTCTTCTACTGCGGCATGGCAGCGTACAAGATAGGCGGCTGGAGAGCTGGCCTGATAGCCATGCTCTTTATGCTGGTCAGTCCGCGATTGCTAGGGGAATCGTTTAATAACCCTAAAGATCCGCCCTTTGCCGCAGGCTATATGATGGCAGTGTATGGGCTGCTATGCCTGGTCAGTGAGCTGCCGCGTCCGTCCTGGCGCACCATCATACTGGCTATGGTGGGTATAGGGCTGGCCTTTAGTATCCGGGTGGGTGGTTTGCTACTCTTCCCGTACACGCTCCTCTTCGTAGGGCTGGCGCTGCTGCTGAATGACGAATGGCGGACCCGCCTGCTGGCTCTCGACTTCAAATACTATGGCAGATTGATAGCAGGCATTGCAGTCATCTTTGCCGGGGCATGGCTGATAGCCATAGCCTGCTGGCCTGCCGCATGGAGGCATCCGCTCACACAGCCGTTTCACGCGCTGGCAGTGCAGTCGTCATACCCTACTGTGATCTCTATCCTGTATGATGGCAAGGTGATGGGCTCCAATGAAGTGCCATGGTCCTACAATCCTTTTTATATCTCGGCTACGTCGCCATCCGTGGTGGTGCTGGCTTTCTTCCTCGGCCTGGCACTGCTGCCATGGCTGCGCAAGACCTTCAAGGGGTATTTCCTTTTTATGGTGCTGTTTGTCTCGGCCTTCCCGATCTTCTGGATCATCTATGGCAAGTCTGCCCTGCTCAATGGCTGGAGGCACAGCTACTTTACCTACACGGGTATCGCGGTCTTTGCGGCACTGGTGTTTGAGGGGCTATTCCGCATGGTGAAGCCCAAGGCCGTGAACTATGTGGTCGCTGCAGTGCTGGCTATCGGCATCTTGCTGCCGGCCACTTTTATCGTGAGAAACTTTCCGGTGATCTACGTCTACTTCAATGAGCTGGCAGGTGGCATGAAGGGCACCTACGGCGACTACAATCTCGACTACTATGCCGCCAGCGCCAAGCCCGCTGCTGACTGGTTTGTCAAGAACGTGCCGTATGACTCTACCAAGATCATCGTGTCAAACAATGGTGGTGAGCTGAATGAGTGCTTTAAGATGGATAAGAGCAAGTTCCTCTCGCACTACATCCGTTTCCGCGAGCGCAATGAGCAGGACTGGGACTATGCGGTCTTCCTGCCCCAGTTCGTAGACCCGGAGATGATGAAGAAGGGCTTCTTTGCGCCGAAAGGCACCGTGCACAAGATAGAAGTGGATGGCTGCGTAGTAGCCTGCATCGTGAAGCGCGAGAGCAAGGAAGACTATATAGGTATAGAGCTGCTGAAGAAGAATGATGTGGTCGGTGCCATACCGCACCTGGAGACAGCCGTGAAAGAAGATCCCAATAATGAGATCGCACTCATGTATCTGGGCCTGGCCTATGCCGCTACCGGCCATCGCAATGAAGGCCTGAATGCACTGGCACGCGCGCTCAATATCTCTCCTAACTACCAGATGGCCGGTGCCTACTACCAGCGTATCAGCGGCGGGCAGTAGTCGGCTGCAATATAGACTGCACTGATACGTCTCCGAGAAAGTGAAAATCCCGGCCATGTTGTGGCAGGCACATTTCTATAAACCAATTTCAACTGTTTTATTTATGAGTAAGAACAAGATAGCCCTCGTGACCGGCGGTAGCCGCGGCCTGGGCCGCAATATGGCCGAGAGCCTGGCCGCAGACGGACACGATGTGATCCTGACCTATGTATCAAAGAAGGAAGAGGCGGAGCAGATAGCCGCTGCGATAGAAGCCACCGGACGCCGTGCCGCTGTGCTGCGACTGGACGTAGGAGATACGAAGTCCTTTGACGGATTTATCACAGAGCTACAGGCGCTGCTGGGCAGCAAGTTTGGCGCGGACCGCTTTGACTTCCTGATCAATAATGCGGGCATAGGCGGCACGATTCCCTTCATGACTGCTACAGAGGAGGATTTTGACAGGTTCAATAATGTACACTACAAGGGTGTCTTCTTCCTCACGCAGAAGGCGCTGCCGCTGATCAATGACGGTGGCCGCATCGTCAATATATCAAGCGGTACCACGCGCTTTGCTAATCCGGGGTACTCTATCTATGCCTCTATGAAAGGGGCCGTAGAGACACTGACCAAGTACTGGGCCAAGGAGTTTGGCGCACGCCAGATCACGGTCAATATCGTAGCCCCCGGCCCTATAGAGACAGATTTCAACAATGCCGCGATACGCAGCAATCCGGAGCTGAAAGCGCGCCTCGGCCAGGTCACTGCCCTCGGCAGGGTAGGAGTGGCAGAAGATATCGGCCCGGTGGTATCCTTCCTCTGCAGCGAGGGTGGCCGCTGGATCAGTGGCCAGCGCATAGAGGCGAGTGGCGGGATCAATCTGTAGTGATTTCGGATTTACGATTTTGAATTTTGGCAGAGCGGGGCTTTAACTATAAGGCTCCGCTTTGTTATTTAAAATGGCCTGCTACCGAAATCCGAAATCCCACATCCGAAACCAGTTTATCTGTCGATAAATCACAAACCATAAATCAAAAATCATAAATAAATTCGCCACCGCAGATGCAGGCACCTACACATATCATGGCGGGCGTGATCCTCGGGAGGGTATTCCGGTGGCGGCACTATCGCGGTGTCAGTATTCCACTCACCATCCTCCTGGCACTGTTTCTGCACGGAGTTTTTGACAAGCTGGGGCTCGTTACTTATCATCCGGTCACTACTGATTTTACTGATCCTTTCTGGCTCGGCTATCAGGTATTGATGGCGCTGGGTAGCCTCGTACTGCTCTATATGTTCTGGGCAGAGTACAAGGTGGCCATTATCTTCTCCCTGCTGCCGGATATAGACTGGATCGTGCTGCACACGGCAGCTGCCTTTCACAAGGAGGTCATCTTTTACAAGACCCCGCTCATGCACGACGCGCTGAACTATGTGCTGGATAATGTGATCCCATTCAGCTATCTCAGTACGCTGCCGGACCTGCGCACCTCGGAGTGGGCGTGTGTCATAGAGTTCGCATTCTTTGGCCTGCTGGTACTGCTCTACCGCCTGCTCACCAGCCGCCGCCGCAATATCCATTTTTGATGCCGCCCTGCCTGCGCGCAAACTTTCGACTGTGCAGGTTGTTACATATTATGCTGTAATACTTTCATTTGCTGATAGATATCACTCTCCATATATGCGGGTTTACGGTATTGTGTTTGACCACTGGTTTTGCTACATTCGCAGGCTGATTTAAGGATGAAACGCGTCGTAATAACTGGGTATGGGATATGGTCCTGCATAGGGCAGGATGTAGATGCTGTCAGGCAGTCGCTGTTTGAGGGCCGCTCGGGCATCCGGTTTCTGCCGGAGCGCAAGGAGTTTGGCTACCGCTCATCGCTGACGGGTGTGGTGCCACGCCCTGAGCTGAAGAGCCTGCTGGACCGCCGCAGCCGCCTCATGATAGGCGAGCAGGGCGAGTATGCCTATATGAGCACCCTCGAGGCACTGCGTATGGCAGGCATAGACCAGGAGTACCTCGACCACCACGAGACAGGCATCATCTTTGGCAATGACTCTACGGCCAAGGCTACGACAGAATCCAATGATATCATCCGCGAGAAAAAGAATACACAGTTTGCCGGTAGTGGCGCAGTCTTCCAGACTTTGAACTCTACGGTGAATATGAACCTCGCCACGATCTTTAAGCTCAAGGGCCTCAACTTTACCATCTCTGCTGCCTGCGCCAGCGGCAGCCATTCCATAGGCATGGGCTACATGATGATCAAGCATGGCTACCAGGACCGTATGATCTGTGGCGGTGCACAGGAGACAGATATACTGACCATGGGCACCTTTGATGCGCTGGCGGCCTTCTCTGTGCGTGAGGATGAGCCTACGCGTGCGTCGAGGCCCTTTGACCGCGACCGTGATGGCCTGATACCGAGTGGTGGCGCAGCTACGGTCATACTGGAGAGCTACGACTCGGAAGTGAAGCGAGGCGCTAA
>CAZNDJ010000109.1:0-11452 GCA_964571705.1 uncultured Chitinophagaceae bacterium | reverse complement strand
ATGATATCATCCGCCTCATAGCCTTCCAGCTGCAGTATCGGGATATTCATCGCCTTGATGATCTCGCAGATCCACGGCACGGAGTTTTTAATATCCTCCGGCGTATCGGAGCGGTTGGCTTTATAGAACTCATGTTCTATTTCCCTATGCGTCTTGCCCAGGTCAAAGACCACGGCCATATGCGTAGGCTTTTCTTTATTGATCAGCTCTATCAGCGTACTGGTGAAGCCGCTGATAGCAGAGACATTCATGCCCTTGCTATTGACCAGCGGGGTACGGATCAGCGCATAGTAGGCGCGGAAGATCAGCGCATAGGCATCCAGCAGAAAGAGTTTATTGTCAGTCCAGTCTTGGCTTTTCATACATCACGTGATAAGGTGACGAATATAGGGAATGCCCTGCGGGTAAAGAACCCAGGTGAATAAGTCCCGAAACCGCTCATATCCACACAAATACTATCTTAGCAGCCATGGGCAAATTCACTGACAAACTGGCCGCGATGGTCAAGAAGGGCAAAGATGTTTTCATAGCCCCCAATGCCACCCTGCTGGGAGATATCACCCTGGGCGACAACTGCTCCGTCTGGTACGGGGCGATCATCCGTGCAGATATGGAGAAGATCGTGATAGGTGACCGCACCAATATACAGGATGGTGTCATCTTCCATACCGATCCGGGTGTGGCCGTGACCGTAGGCCAGGAGAATATCATAGGCCACGGTGCTGTGATACACGGCTGCACTATAGGCGATAATAACCTCATAGGCATCCGCGCTGTGATACTCAATAATGCGAAGATCGGCAACTGCTGCATCATAGGTGCCAATGCGCTCGTGACAGAAGGAATGGAAGTCCCGGACTACTCGATGGTGCTAGGCTCACCGGGCAAGATCGTAAAAACACTCGCTCCTGAAATAATCGAACGCATGAAACTCGGCGCCGCCTTCTACGTGCATGAGGCCGGTCAATACATGGAATAAGCTACAGTGAAAATACTCGTCATACGTTTCTCGTCTATAGGTGATATCGTGCTCACCACACCCGTGGTCCGCTGCCTCAAGCAGCAGCTGGGTGCAGAGGTGCACTTTCTCACCAAGCGCAGCTATGAAAAGCTGGCCAGCAGCAATCCCTACATAGACAAAGTACAACTCTATGGCGAGAGCCTGGAGCGCTGCATAGACCGCCTGAAGGCCGAGGACTATGACTTGATCATAGACCTGCATCACAACCTGCGCACCTTCATCATCAAACAGAAGCTGCGCAAGAAGGCCTATTCCTTCAATAAACTGAACATACAAAAGTGGTTGCTCACCACTTTCAAAATAAACCGCCTGCCGGATGAGCACATCGTAGATCGCTACCTTGACACCTGCCGCCCACTAGGAGTGATCAATGACGGCGCAGGACTCGACTACTTCATACCGGAAAAGGATATAGTAGACATCACGACCCTACCCGCAGAATTTCACAACGGCTATGTAGCCTGGGTAGTAGGAGCCAAGCAAGCTACGAAGCAGTTTCCCAATGAAAAGATCATAGATATCATAGACAAAGTGCGCAAACCCGTCGTCCTGCTGGGCGGCAAAGAGGACCGCCCCTACGCTAAGTTTGTGATGAATGGCCTCATAGCCGGCCGTATACCATCCTACAATGCCTGCGGAGAATATACGCTCAACCAATCTGCCTCTGTGGTGCAGCAGTCACAGCTCGTAGTGACCAATGATACCGGCCTGATGCACATCGCCGCAGCGCTGAAGAAAAAGATCATATCCCTCTGGGGTAATACCATCCCTGAGTTTGGTATGTATCCCTACTATGGCAATGCGCTGGTAGATAATAAGATCATGCAGGTAAAAGGACTGAGCTGCCGCCCCTGCTCCAAGATAGGCTACGATGAGTGCCCCCGTGGCCACTTCAAGTGCATGAAAAACATCTCTGACAAAGAGGTAGTACGCGCTATCAATGCGCTGTATGAGGAGAAACAGGCCTAGTTAGGATCATACTCTGCACCGAGGGACTTGATAGCCAGCTCTAGTATCCATTCCTTGTGCGGATCGTACTCCTCCTTCAGGTCATAGCTATAGTGTCGGGCCACTATCTGCCAGGTAAAAGCTGAGAAGCCGCCCTTGATATCCTTGATGATATGGTAGCAGTTATTGCCTGTCTCACGGTTGATGAGTTTCACCATCACCTTGCCTTGTCCGATGGTCAGGTCTTTCAGCTCCTTTTCAAATTTTGCCTTCATATCCTTCTCCAGATCCTTGCGGAAGTGGCGATAGTCACGTCTGCTATCGTTTGCCTTCTCCTGCTGGATCTGTGCATAGAGGCGCTTTGACATCCGTACATAGGGCAATACAGCACGGATACGGGAGATATCCTTGTAATATTCCATCTGGTCATCCTTATTCTTAAAGGTGACATAGTTGACCTGATGGAGCTCGATAGTAGTGTCTTTGGTAGCAGCCGGCACCATGCCGCTGATGCGGGTAGTATCACGCTGTGCAGCTACGGCCGTGCAGGCCAGCATAGCGAGCACCAGCGATGTGATAAAGCGTTTCATACAGAATAGTTGTATAAAGATACGCTATTCCAACGGTGTGCCAAAAGCTTTAGTATGAATAGGGAAGGCCTTGTTAAACAAACTTAACGCCTTACAGCTGGTCCTTCAGCTCCTCCAGAAAGCCACGGAGCTTCTTCAGGGATTCGATCAGCTTCATCTTCTTCATCGCGTCATCGGTGCCGCCCTTCAGTTTAGACTTGGCACCCTCTATGGTGAAGCCTTTCTCCTTTACCAGGTGGTGTATCAGGCGGATGGTCTCTATATCTTCTTTGGTGAAAAGGCGATTGCCCTTGCGGTCCTTCTTAGGCTTCAGCTCACCAAACTCCGTCTCCCAATAGCGAATCTGCGAGGCATTCAGCCTCAGCATCTCGCTCACCTCACCGATGGTGTAGTAGAGTTTCTCTATTTCTTTCTCCTTGTAAGGCAAACTGCGGTATTGAGTATTGAGTAGTGAGTATTGCGTATTGAGACAATACAAATATAGTTGTTGATCGCAGAAGTTATGAATTGGCTGTTAAGCCCTCTCTTTCGCAGAGGGTTGGGAGGTGATTAATCCAAGGTTTGACCTGCGTTTTGAGAGCGGTCCACAATTTTCGCAAACATCGCATCCGTCACGTCGTTGTAGAAGAAGTAGATCGGATTGATAGCTGCGTTTGTTTTTAGCACCTCATAGTGTACGTGTGGGCCGGTAGATTTACCCGTACTGCCCACGTATCCTATCACCTCGCCGCGTTTCACCTTTTGCCCTACGCGCGCTTTGGTACGGCTCATGTGTGCATAGCGTGTCTTGTAGCCATAGCCGTGGTTAATCACTACCTCATTGCCATAGCCGCCGTAGTCGAATCCCACCATCTCCACCACCCCATCACCGGTAGCAAATATCTCCGTACCGATAGAGGCTGTAAAGTCCAGTCCGGAGTGAAATTTCGTCACCTTATACACCGGGTCTATCCGGTAGCCAAAGCCCGATGCTATACGCTCCAGGTCGCGGTTCTTCACCGGCTGTATAGACGGGATAGAGGCCAGCATCTGCTCCTTGCCTTTGATCAGAGTAGCGATTTCGTCATAGCTCTTGGACTGGATGGCCATCTGGTGGCGCAGCTTATCTACTTTCTTTGATACATCCACCATCATCTCGCCATTGTCATAGCGCTCCAGCTTCTTGTACTTATTCACGCCGCCAGCTCCGCCCTCCCAGACAGACTCCGGTATCGGGTCACTTTCAAAGAGCACACGGTAGATATTACCATCGCGGTACTGCAGGCCTTCCAGCACAGCATTCAGGCGGCTGGTCTCTTTATCCAGTATCTCGTACTGTTCCTTCATACCGTTCAGCTCGGTGCGCAGGATCTTCTCCTTTGGCGAGTCAAAGAAATTATAGACGATGGTCGATATAAGCAGCGAAAAAACGAGAGAGGCGCAGATGAACATAAACACGTTCAGCAGCCTCTTGCCCCAGCCTACTACGGCCTTCTCGTACTTGAGCGTTTGCGCGTTGAATATGTATTTTTCATTCTTCATGATAAAGAACCTTTAATAAGAGATATGAAACACAGGTTCTCGCAGGCAAAAGGCCTTTAAATCGTCCTCTTTTCTGCTATTTTTACAGCCCCTGACAAATGCGGGGCAACAAGATTACAAAAAATTATCCTTAGACACTAAGACTCATGACATCCAGCGAGATACGCCAGGCCTTTTTAGACTTTTTTAAAAGCAAAGGACACAAGATCGTGCCCTCTGCGCCGATAGTGGTCAAAAATGACCCTACCCTGATGTTTATCAACTCGGGTATGGCGCCATTCAAGGACTTTTTCCTCGGCAATCAAACGCCACCGGCAAAACGTATCGCTGATACCCAGAAATGCCTCCGTGTCTCAGGCAAGCACAACGACCTGGAGGAAGTAGGTGTAGACACCTACCACCACACCATGTTTGAGATGCTGGGCAACTGGAGCTTTGGCGACTACTTCAAAAAAGAAGCGATCCAGTGGAGCTGGGAGCTGCTCACCGAGGTGTACAAGCTGGATAAAGACCGCCTGTATGTGACCGTCTTCGAAGGCGACCCTAAGGAAAACCTTGGCTTCGATCAGGACTCATACGACGAGTGGAAGAAATATGTAGCAGAAGACCGCATCCTGAAGGGCAATAAGAAAGACAACTTCTGGGAGATGGGCGATACAGGTCCATGCGGCCCGTGCTCTGAGATACACATAGACCTCCGCGACGACAGCGAGCGCGCCAAGCTGCCCGGAGATCAACTGGTGAATCAATCTGACCCACAGGTGATCGAGATATGGAATAACGTATTCATGGAGTTTCAGCGCAAGGCTGACGGCTCTCTGGAGAAACTGCCTGCCCAGCACGTAGACACAGGTATGGGCTTCGAGCGCCTCTGCGTAGCTATACAGAAAAAGAAATCTAACTACGATACTGACGTCTTCCAGCCTACCATCCAGCACATAGCTGCCAGGGCGGGCAAAAAATACGGCGAATCTGAGAAGACTGATATAGCGATGCGCGTCATAGCAGATCACATCCGGGCTATCTCTTTCACTATAGCTGATGGGCAGCTGCTCTCCAGCACCGGTGCCGGCTATGTGATACGCCGTATCCTCCGCCGCGCTGTGCGCTATGGCTACTCTTATCTCGGCTTTGAGCAGCCATTCCTGTTTGAGCTGGTGGGGCTGATCTCTGAGCAGTTTGCATCCGTATTCCCTGAGCTGAAAGCGCAGAAGGATTTCGTGGCCAAGGTGATCTTTGAGGAAGAAGCATCTTTCCTCCGCACCCTTAGCCACGGCATCAAACAGTTTGAATCACTGGAGAAAGAAGCGAGCAAGACACAAAGCATATCCGGAAGGGATGCTTTCGAACTCTACGATACTTTCGGCTTTCCACTCGATCTCACGCAGCTCATGGCCTCTGAGCGAGGCTGGACGGTCAATCAGCGCGAGTTTGACAAAGAACTTCAGATCCAAAAAGAACGCTCCCGCAAGGCTGCCACGTCTGAGACAGGAGACTGGATCACCGTGGGCGATGAGACACCGACACAATTCATCGGCTACGACCACCATCAGAGTGATGCTCACCTGGTCAAGTACCGCAAGGTAAAAGCCAAGGACGCCGAGGTATATCAGCTCGTACTGGACAAGACGCCTTTCTACGCCGAGAGCGGCGGTCAGGTAGGAGATACGGGTGTGCTCGATTTCGGTGGTGAGAAAATAGACGTATTGGATACTAAGAAGGAGAATGATCTTATCGTGCACTTCACCAAGAAGCTCCCATCTAAACTAGAAGTAGAGGTCGCCGCAAAGATCAATGTGCCTAAGCGAAACGACACGATCAAGAATCACTCTGCTACGCACCTCCTGCAGGCTGCGCTGCGCCAGGTACTCGGCCATCACGTACAGCAGAAGGGCTCCCTCGTAAATCCAGATTACCTGCGCTTCGACTTTTCTCATTTCTCTAAGGTCACCACCGAAGAGCTGGCTCAGGTAGAGAAGATCGTGAATGAAAAGATCATGGAGAATATCCACCTGGAGGAGCAGCGCAATGTGCCTTTCCAGACGGCGATAGACAGTGGTGTCACCGCGCTCTTTGGAGAGAAATATGGCGAGTTCGTGCGTGTCATTACTTTCGATCGCAACTACTCCAGCGAGCTCTGCGGTGGCTGCCACGTACCGGCTACAGGCACCATCGGCCTCTTCAAGATCATATCTGAGAGCTCCACAGCTGCCGGCGTGCGCCGTATAGAGGCAGTGACAGGCCGCAAGGCTATGGAGTATGTCAATAAGCAGATAGCAGACCTAACAGCCATCTCTGAGATACTCAGCAATCCAAAGAACATCATCAAGTCTGTAGAAGAACTCAGCCGTGATAATGATGCCCTCAGGAAAGAAGTAGAAACCTTCGTCACCAAAGAGACGGCAGCTGTCAAAACTGACCTTCTGGCTCAAAAGCAGACCATCGGCGGTATCACCTTTATCGGAGAGACCGTATCACTCAGCTCTGCAGATGCGGTCAAGAACCTCTGCTATATGCTGAAGGGCGAGAGCACAGACTTCGTATTTGCCATCGGTGCCAATATAGGCGGCAAAGCCAGCCTGCACATCATGATAGCAGAAAACCTGGTCAAAGATAAAAGCTGGAATGCCGGCGCCTGGATCAAGGAGATCTCTCCGCTGATCAAGGGCGGTGGTGGTGGCCAGCCATTCTACGCCAGTGCTGGCGGCACAAACGCAGAAGGCCTGCAGAGTGCCATACAGGCAGTACGCGCTAAACTCAGCTAACACAAACCATCTCTCATGCCGGCATCCAGGCGCTTATCATTACCCGATTATATCGCCGCTGGTATATTAGTGCTTTATATCGTGGTCGGGAGTTTTATAGTCCGTGACTATGGCGTCAACTGGGATGATGACGCCCAGCGCAAAAACGGTGTAGCCAACTGGCAGTTCATACACGGCGATCGCGGTCCCCTGATGGCCACCACCGACAAATATCACGGTCCGGCCTGGGAGATACCTATGATAGCCGCCGAGAAGATGCTGGGTGTGACCACCTATCGCGGCATTATCCATTTACGCCATCATCTGTCGTTTCTCTTATATGCTATAGGTACTGGCATCTTTTTCCTTTTCTGCAGGAAATTGTTCGATAGCAGCTGGCTGGGTCTCGTAGGTTTGCTGATGCTGGTACTTTCGCCCCGGATATTTGGTGAAGGCTTTTACAATCCTAAGGACACCATTTTCCTCGTGGCCATAGCTACTGCGATGTACTCCCTGCTGGTACTGGTCACCAAGCCGTCCTGGCCGCATGTATTCTTTCATGCATGGGTCACGGCCTTCATGACGGACATCCGCGTGGTAGGGATCATTTTTATCCCGATTACATTGGTGCTCATCGTCATTCTGCTTTATCAAAACAAGATAGAGCGCAAAGGCCTCTGGATAAAGATCATCGCCTATCTGGTTTCTAACTTTCTCCTCATGATACTCATGTGGCCCGTACTTATCACAGGTCCGTTTTATCACCTCTTTCATGCTTATCAGCAGCTCAGCGGCTATGTGGCCTGGGATGGACTGAATTTATACAACGGCAGCTGCGTCTCATCTCTCTCTACTCCTTGGCACTACCACTACCTGTGGATGCTGCTCACACTACCGGAGATATATTTGCTACTTTTTGCTATCGGACTTATATTATTTACGATTCAGATCATCAGAAAACGACTAGAGTTAAGTACACAAGACCTTTTTATCGGCCTTAGCCTTGTTCTGCTTGCCTTCCCGCTTGTATTCCGAAGCCTGAAGGGATCTGTGGTCTATGACGGCTGGAGGCACATGTACTTTGTTTATCCCTTCATAGTCATATTAGCCGTGTATGCTATAGATCAGCTGTGCCGGGTTCAGAGGGCAGCGCTACGCTATGGTACTATAGCGCTCTCTGTTATTTCAGTCACTGACAGCCTTATGGAGATAGCAAAGCGGCACCCTTTTGAGTATGTGTACTTCAATCATATAGCTCATGCCATGTACCATCCGGTCTATACACAGTTTGAAATGGACTATTGGGGTGTAGGCTATAAGCAGGCCATAGAACACCTTATGCATCAGTATCCGGGCAAGGACTCTGTCACAGTAGCATTTCAGCATTATCCCGGCTATCGCAATTACGACATGTTGTCTCAGTTTGATAAAGGAAAAGTCATTGCAATTGACAGTACGCATGCACAGTATTACATCACTAGCTACCGTGACTATGACGTCTGCCCTGGTAGCTATCAGCAGCCAGGAATCCTGATAGATTCCATCTACTCCTGCGGAGATAGACTATACGGTATTTATCGCCTGAGGTAGCCATGCCTCAGAGGGGCATTTATTTGCATCACCTTAAGGGCATATTAGCCCGGTTATTACGGTTGATTTCACTCATATTTCGGTCAAAGCCCTTGCGCTGGCACGTATTTGGGTTTATCTTTGAGGTCCTATTTATTACAAACCAAACTCTAATTATTATGAAGAAAAGTTTCCTCCTCGCTGCGTGCACGGCATTGATGCTCTCAGCTATGGTATCCTGTAAAAAGGACGCCCCCGCACCTACCAACGACCCTAAAAACATCTCTAAGTGCTACACACGCCCGCCATCCTGCAATCCTACTCCACCTCCTACAGCAGACTGCGGCGCACCGACGGTAGTAGACCTCAAGACCAGTCAGGGTGCCACAGTAGGCTCTGTGACCGTATCAAACGACCAGAACTATCTGAAGGTAAAGTACACTACCACGGGCAACTATAAGCTGGATGACCTGCATCTCTACGTAGGCACTACCAGCCAGGTACCTACCCGCTACGGCAGTGTGAGTGTGAGCTCATTCCCTTACTCCAAGGATATCACCAATACTACTACGACTACTTACACCTTTACTATCCCTATGTCTGCGCTGGGTAGCTGCTTCAGTGTATTCGCCCAGGCATCTGTGCGCACCTCTACCAGCAGCTGGGGTTGCTATGGTGGCAGCAGCAGCGTGACCGCATGGGGCACAGGCACTCGCTATACCAGCCAGAGCTGTGGCGGTGGCTCATATGCTTACTATTTCAGCTACTGCAAGGCCAGCTGCACACGTGACACCTGCCTGACTCCTGCTGCTGTCCTCTTCAATGGTGAGTCTGGCTGGCCATATGGTGCTACATCTGTGACTGTAGGCGGCTATACTTATACATCATCCCAGGTGGCTACTCAGTACTACTCTACTGATAATGATGCAAAGGCAGCCCTGCTTCTCGTGGCTACGATCAAGATCTACGGCTCAAACATCACCGTACCATCTACCATCACTACAGATGTAGCTACCGTAGAAAACTGGCTCGCTACCTTAGGTCAACTGACCTCTACATCCAGCTTCACAGCACCAGCCAATGTACAAACCGCTATAGCAAACATACAGGCATGGGAAGACAGCAAGGTCTGCGCTCCATGATTGTCACTAAATAATCTTGTTATTAAAAAATGCGATCCTTCACCGGGTCGCATTTTTTGTTTGTACCTGCTTTATTTTACCAGTTGCTTTAGCAGCGAGAGGGATGCCCTGTCCAGCCTGGCCTTTTCTATCCTGATCTGTGTGCACCGGTTGAATACGGCAAACTGCTGCAGTGCCTTTGCCAGCGCCTTGACAAAGGCTTCAGATACTTTGAATCCGTCCTCTATCCACAGCTGTCGTACCAGTAGTGTCTGTGTGGAAGCATCCGCCTTGGCGTCTATACGGGCAGCAAAAGTATCTCCATATAGTACGGGCAGCACAAAATATCCATATACACGTTTCGGTTCCGGTACATAGCACTCTATAGTATAGTCAAAGTCAAAAAGATTGATCAGCCTGCGGCGCTGTATGATCGCATTATCAAACGGCGACAGGATATGTATCTTCTTTTGCGTCCGGATCGTTTGCAGTTCATCCAGCTTGGCTGTAGTGGTATAGCAGGTATCTCGCAGGCCATCCACTCTCAGCTCCTCCAGCTCTCCGTCTCTCAGCATGGTTGCCAGTACCTTCTTCACCGGATCGTGCTGCGAGCGCCGCAGGTAGCTGATCTCCCCTGCCGCCGCAAATCCACTCGCATCTATAGCGCTCAGCACCAGGTGGCGCGCCATCTCCCGCTCTGTGGGCATGGTCGTATCTATACCCGCCGGCAGTACGCGCTCTGTGAGGTCATATACTTTCTGAAAGTTTCTGCGCCCAGCTACCATCAGCCGGCCGGCCATAAAAAGCTGCTCCAGCGCCTGCTTGGTCGTCTTCCATTCATACCAGCCTTTGGCAGCACGCTTTTCCTCAAAGTCCTTGGACTGTAGCGGGCCTTCGGCTTTGATGCGGTCATACACCATCTCGAGTGGCTTCTTGCCGTGAAACCAGTGTTGTTTGCCTTCGGCAAAGAGTTTCTTGCGCGGCAGGGAGTAGCGGTAGTCACGCATAGGCAGGTAGGCTGCCGCATGGCTCCAGTACTCAAAGATTGCTTTGTCCCTCTCCATCAGTTCATCCAGGTAGCTTTTCTTATAATCTTTTACCCTGGTGAAAAGCGTGTGATGATGTGCCCGCTCCACCACCGCTATTGTATCTATCTGCACATAGTTTATATGCTCTATTACATTCAGTGCCCCGGCCTTGCCGCGTCCGTAGTCGCGACCATAAAGTCCCTGCGAGTGCAGGTAGAGCCGGCGGGCCTCAGATGGAGTGATCGTATTCACATACTGAATGTAGGAAAGCTCCCCAAAAGAAAAAACCCCGCGTGGGCGGGGTTGCGAAAAGAAGGTAAGGGTAATCGGGTCAGATCTTAGTGGATCTTCTTGATGTAGGAGTCGTCGCTCACCAGGTTGCGCAGCTTCTGCAGAGAGGTGCGTACGCTGGTGTCGATCTGCTTGTCACCATAGAGCAGTACGAATCCTCCGAGGAGGCTCTCGTCTATGGTTTCGGTCAGCTGTACATCGCCGAGATTTTCTCTCTTCCTGAGATCGGCGATCAGCGTGTCGATAGTTGCTTGATCTAATTTCACAGCAGAGGTCAATTTAATAGGGGTTATATTTTTCAGTGTATTATACTGCGCGTTGAATGCCTGGGCTATCTCATACAGGAATGCCTCACGGCCCTTGTTTACCAGCAGGGTGATAAACTTGCTGGTAATATCACTGATAGAGCCGGCGAAAACCTTATTGAGCACAGCTATCTTCTTATCAGCTGCTACGATAGGGCTTTTGAGAAATACCCTCAGCTCTGAGCTGGAGCGGATCACGCTCTCTATAGATGCCATATCCTTGTGGGCTGCTTCTAGCTGGCCTTTCTCCTGAGCCAGGTCCAGGAGGGATTTAGCATATCTGGTGGCGAGACGGTATGACATTCTTCTTTATT
>CAZNDJ010000108.1:0-11602 GCA_964571705.1 uncultured Chitinophagaceae bacterium | reverse complement strand
GTGCGACTGCTCTGTCAGTGCGTAGGAGCTGGATCATCTCCTCATACTTACGCTGGCACATAGATCACGGTTTTGAGGTGAGAGAATAGAGCACATATCCTATAGATGTACGAGACCGGGCTTTGGTTGGATTGCCACCGGTAGCAAATAAAACAGCCGCCCTTGTACCGAGCGGCTGCTTTTGTTTAACCCAATAACCCTTATCCTTAATGCAGCGCCACAGACACCATGCCGGGCACTGCAGTATTTGCTTTTATGCAGCGATGCTCAGATCGCTGTGGTCACCTGCACCGGACTGGAGCAGCGTGATCAGTGTGTGGTGCAGCTCCCGCAGCTTCTGCGTGCTGCGCATACCCGCATCCCATATACGTGTATGAAAGCGGTACCTCTCCAGTGGCACATGCGGATACTGCAGCTCAGGGTCGAGCAGTACCTCGCCGTCATAGTCTACAGCGATGTGGTGGGTAGGCAATGTCTGGTCGGCTTTGGCCAGGAGCTCTATGAGCGCCTCTGGCTGCTGGTCATAGTTGAGATTCATGGCGTATAGTTTTTCGGGTTGAAAAAAAATGGCTTCAAGCACTTTCTATAATTCCTAAACGCAAAACCGTGCCAAATAGTTTACGAGAAAATAACAAACTGTATTTTGTACCGGTCAAAACTGCTGCGCCTCCGTCTCTGGCTGTATCCTTTGCGCCGGGTGGTTACTTCACCTTCCGCTCAGGCTCTATCAGCCGCGGATGCTCCAGCTGAAACTTGCGCAGCAGTGGCAGCGCGACCTTCTGTGCGTACTCATCATCATAGTGCCGCTGTAGATAGTCCTGATAGTCTGTCTCTGCCTCATAGAACTTTATAAAGGGAACTAGCTGTATCGCAGTAGCACCCTTGTAGCGCCCGGAGCGGTTCACCTTATCCAGGTATTCCTCGGCCTCTTTTTTTTCAGCGGTATTGTGGTAAAATATAAACGACTTGTACTGTGGTCCGCGTTCATTGCCCTGGCCATCTGCCTGTGTAGGGTCGGCCATGGACTCCACATATATCTTCAGCAGCTCAGCATAGCTGATCTGTGTCGTATCATAGCGGATGCTCACCGCCTCTACGTGGCCCGTACCGCCGGCCATCACCCGTGCATAGTTAGGATTGGTAGTGGTGCCGCCTGTATAGCCGGTGGTCACATCCTGCACCCCATGCACACTCTCAAAGACTGCCTCTAGGTACCAGTAGTTGCCACCAGCAAAGACTGCCTCTTTGGTATTGCTGCCAAAAAGCTCCGGAGAGGTAGTAGCGAGCGATGGGCTCAGACTCATACCTATGATCATGATGGTGAAAATGCCTTTCATATAGTTTCGTTTTGAACTGTCCGGGCGGTCCGCTGCGATGGTGCAGCAGACCGCTGGGAGCATTTATACTGAGTAGTGATATTCTGCCCCTAGGCCGCAGTTCGCATCTGCAGAGAGACCGTCAGCGGCGCAAATTTGAAAGTGCTCAGCAGCGCCTGGTAGAGTGTCTGCAGTTTTCTTAGGTTGTGCAGGCTGGTCTTTCGCACCTGTATACAGAATTTATAGCGGTCCAGGTCTACATGCGGATAGTGCAGCTCCGGGTCTATGATCACTTCACCGTCAAAATCGACAGCGATATTGTGTACATACAGTTTAGCATCAGCAGAGGCCACCAGGTCACGGAGAGCAGAGGCCGAAGAGTCAAAAAAGAGATTCATGATTGTAATGAGTAACAGTTTTTAAATACAACCACCCTAAGGAAAACTTCATGCCAAGGGAAATGAAGGCCTTTCAGCTATTTTTTGTGGCAAAACGGAGGTAACTGTGGTGTGTTTTCCCCGCAGGGGATAGATAGGTGGTATAGAGCTCAGGCTCATAAATAGCAAAAAGGCCACAGCAGATCGCTATGGCCTTCATTTTTCCGGTAAGAAAAATCTTATAGGTTGATCAGGCCCACGTCGGTCGTGGCCGATGCATTGACTGTCACATTGCTCACGGTCACCTCAGTGAGTGGTGCGAGCGGTGTCACGGTCAGCGTATAGCTACCTGCCGGTATGCCTACCAGTACAAAGTAGCCGTTCAACGCCAGCGCCGTAGAGAAGGTGCCTGCACTGCCCGATGTTGTGACCACAGCCAGTGTACCTGGTATAGATACATGGCCCGTGATCCTGCCTGTAGTAGTAGCGCTCACTACTATGCCTCGCAGTACAGGTTTCAGGTGGTAGCCACCATTGCCCAGCGCTACGATAGATTGATTGGCATCAAAGTCTATCAGGAGTTCTACGACTCCATTCACCGGCGTAGCGCCGTGTACATTCACCTTCAGCCCGCTCTCCTCTCCAGAGGGGATGGTCAGTGGTACGGTGGTGCCGTTTACTACCAGTGTGCTGTTAGGCCCAAGTATGAAGCGCACCTGCTCTACACTGCCACTCAGCTGACCAGTCGCTACGAGCGTATCTATACCATTATTAAAGTCAAGGAGATTATATATGCCGGCATGTGTGGCCAGTGTCACTGTGCTGCCATCGGCGCGTATCACTTCTACACTTTGTACATCGATGTTTACAGCCGTATAGGGGCCGGGTGCATCGGTCATGCGTATCTTATAGGTATTGGTGCTGCCATTGCCGTCTTTGGTACACGCGGTGAAAACTCCCGCCACCGTCACCAGCAGGATCATGAAAGCTATCAATGATGCTTTTACCTTTTTCATATCAGATGGATTTTGATGTTATAAAATGAAAGCCGCACAGATAATTCCATGCGGCCCTCTATATTGGTTGATTCTTATAGCAATGTCACGACACCTACATCCGTGGTTTGTCCGGAGGTCACAGTGATATTGGTCATTGTCTTCACTTGCAGCGGCAGGAGTGGAGTCACCGTCACGGTATAGCTGCCACTAACCAGGCCGCGTATACGGAAATATCCATCTACAGCCAGGCTGGTAGAGTAGGTATGGCCATTGCCCTGTACGGATACTACGGCTATGATGCCGGAGTTAGATACATGCCCCATGATCACACCACTGGCAGAAGCATCTACATTGATCGGTCTGACCACTGGTGTAAAAGTGAAACTGCTGCTACCAGATGCTTGTACTGATTGGTTTGCATCAAAGTCTATCACCAGCTCAGTAGTTCCATTAGCGGTAGTGGTTTGATTTACATCCAGCGTCACAGTAGCATCAGCAGTAGAGTTGAATGCGAGTGCATAGGTGCTGCCATTAGATATGACAGAGTTGTTTGTACCGAGTATCAGTTTTACTTGTTTCACAGTGGTGATGTTCACATTGCCAGATGCGATCAGCGTATCTGCGCCATTGGCAAAGTTGAGTATGTTGTACACGCCGGCATTAGTATTGAGAGTGGCCGTTTGGCCGTCACTGCCTATCAGTTGTACTGATTTGATCTCTACGTTGACTGCAGCATACGCCGCAGGGGCATCTGTCATGCGTATCTTATACATGCTGCCCTGAGAGGCTGTATTGTTCTTGTCGCAAGAAGATAGGAGCGCGATACCTGCAAATAACAAGGCTCCTGCTGCACTTTTGATTCCTTTCATGATACTTTCATTTTGATTGATAAAGAATATTACATTATCTCCTTTTCAAGTACCATGCCAGCTCAGCAAAATTTGTTAACTCTCTCAAATGAATGGTGAGTAAGCCAACATACCTGCGTAATTCATTGCCCAACAAAAAGGGCTACATCCCGGATGGATGTAGCCCGATACCTATGAAACAAAACGGAAACTATTTTCTAAAAGCCAACTTAACTTTGACTCCTGCAGTGATCTGGCCTCCTGCTATATAATATCCTGCATCCAGCATATAGCGGTCTGCTATCACGATAGATGCCGAGGGAGCTATATCCAGTCCACCTCGGGCCAGCGGCACAGTATAGCGTACACCTGCATCAGCGCCGAGGTACACTTTCACTAGCACTGGCTGCTTTTCTATGACTGTAGTATTGGTCACAGTGCGGTCTGTGATAGGGGTCAGGTCTGCCCATCTGATAGAGCGCTGCGCGATCCTGTTTCCCGTGATCACATCATTGATGATCGCTTTAAACTCTCTCGCCAGGTAGATGGAGTCAGAGTAGAGTACCGTGTCAGTGCCGGCATGCAGATTAGCCTGCGCAGCCATACGCAGTGTATCACTGCTATGTACCACTACGCGCTCTACACGCGGCACGTAGGCCGTGAGCGTACGGTACATCGTGTCTGTACGCTCTGTGTATCGGATGATCGTATCACTAGTCCGGCGCACCTCCGTGCATGGCTCAGCATGTTTGCAGCCTCCGCTGCGCAAAAGCAGTAAGATAGCCACCACTGCCAGTACGGCATTGCCTGCCAGTGACCATAGCGTTATTTTATCTTTATTCATGGTTTCTTATAGAGTTCATTTTCATTTGCTCCATCGGGATATGATATAGGTAGCACGGTAGCTGCGTCGCTTGCGGTAGACTCCGTCACCCTCTGGGCTGCCACCCTCGTTTGTGTTGCCCTCTACAGACTCATAGAAAGAGTCATTGATGCTATGGTCATACAGCCCGGTATGTGCTACACGCTGATGCGTATAGTCCCAAAACGTGATATTATCCCCTGCCTGAGGGGGCACACCCGCACGGGTAGCTATACCGTTTCGCATGATTACACGCTGCCAGTTGATACAGCTTGCGGCCCATGCAGTGATGCTACGTGTATCTATACCGCATTGTGTATAGCACCACTTTACGAAAGCTGCGCACCAGGCATATCCGGGGCCGAGGCCACAGGTGTGCAGGTACATCTCTACTTCGCGCCCATCATTGCGGCCAGTGCGCTCGCGTACACCTATCTGGGAGCTATATGTCTGAGTGATGCAGTCTTGCGCGTAGCCTGGCGCTCCGGGGTAGAGCAGCAGTATAGCAGTAGTCAGGAGGAGCATTAGTATTTTCATAGTAGTTATGCGACCGTTACTGTGTGATATGGGAAAAAATCATGGTCAAAGTGATCTGAGATCATAGCGTCCCAGGCCAGCACATATATGATCTCGTCTGTAGACAGCGGTAGTGAGAATGTCTGTGGATCATTGGCTGGAGCGGGTCCGGCTAGGATCGTCACATCGTCAGGAGCATCCAGATCTAAGGCTGCATAGACGATCTGATAGTTGCAGCCTGTCTGGATGATATGTGCCTGCTCGGTGAGTAGCAATCCGGAGATATCAGACACCGTGCAGCCATTGATCTGTATGTCTGCTATCACTGTCCCTGTGCCATCTACCTTGGTTATCCTGCTTATGATGAACGATGTGCCATCTGAGAAGTTGTATTTGACCTGCGCTACATATACTCCATCTGTATTGCCAGTGGCGGATACTGTGCGGTCTACTGTCATACTGTTGGCTCCGTCTATAGGCGTAGCCGTGAGCAGGTGCCAGAAGTCTACGTTGTAATCATAGTCTGTCAGTGTCGCGCCCGACGTTACTTGCAGTGGGGAAGGTGCTATCTGTAGACCAAAGTCAAAACTAGCCCCACCATGATCTGTGAGGGAGATGATGCCCTGGCCGGCTGTCACAGTGGTGATAGCGTGTATGGTGCAGGAGGCTATATTGCTGACAGGAGTGCCTGCCATGTCTGTCAGGCGAAACTGATAGGTTTCTCCCGGAGTGAAAATGTTTGTATCGATGGTCACATTAGTAGTATCATCCACCGTCATGTGACCATTCGTGAGCGTCAGGGGCGTACCTACATCCGACCATGTGATGCCGTCCTGAGAGGACTCTAGCTGTACTACACCGGTACCGCCAGTTTCTGTGATCTTAAAATTTGCTTTCAGCATAAGTGTTTTTTAGGAATAGGGAATAGGGAATAGGGAATGGAGAGCTTTAGAAATTGGCAATCCCATAAATGCGTATTATGTAAGTCAGTCCGGGCGCTTTACATGCTGGGCTATCTGAGCTTTCAGCATAGCGCGCTCCTCATCAGTAGGGTGCCAGATCTTTTTGCCATACTTGTTTTCTAGGGCATCAGCACGCGTACGCAGTTCTTCATTTGTCCAGCCCAGGCCATAGCCTTCTGTTGATTTGATCACCCGGTAGCTATCGCGTAGTTCGCCAGTCAGCACCAGATTTACGCCGCTGTTGTTTTGCCCTGTCAGAGTTTTATATTCATTGTATCCGCCGGGTAGGTACCTTGAGCGACGCTCACGGCCATTGGCAAAGGTGGTACCTCTTTTGCCCACCGCCTCACCCGGAGAGGGCTCCGCGCTGACAGGCACATACATAGGCTTCTGGTCATAAGCACCTATGGCACTGGCATCAGTACCCTGACCGCGCGTGTGTATGCGCTCACTGCTGGCAGATAGCATCGTTTCCGCCCCAGCCTGCAGCGCGCTGGTCAGCGTTTTGCCACCTGGCTTCAGGTCGTTTAGGATATCCAGGTGCCGGCGTAGTACGGTTTCGATATTGGTACGGAGGGAGAGCATATTCATAGGTTTTTAAGTGGTCAGGCTACTTTGATAAAAAGCAGCACAAAGAGTGCAAAGAAGAAGCAGTACATAAAGACCGTGAGCATTACTTTCTGCGTAGCAGATAGCACATGAAAGGTCTCTGAAAAAGAAGTGTGGTAACTCTCCCACAGTGCAGGAAAGTTGAATTTCAGCGCCAGCTGTACAGCTGTATTGGTAAAGATCATGACCACCGCAGCTATCAGTGCCGCCTGGAATACTGCAGGGTCATACGACCCAAAGCCCGCACCAAAGAGGATGCGCCCCAGATCCTCAAACATGAGGAAGGTGATGAAGGCTGCTGGCACCGACCAGAGGCCGTCCCACAGCCGTAGGAGTTTAATTATTTTATTCATGTTTTGTTTTCAGGATCTTTTCTTTGAGTTGAGAGATATCCTCCTTCAGCTCGCTCACCATTTTGAAGAGCGACTCGTAGAGGTCTTTGTAGTTTTGCTTGTGTGCCATATTGTCCTGCTCCAGATGCTGTATGCGCACGCTGTGCACTTCACTGTTTTTGATCAGAGTCTGCAGCTCCTTCCATAGATAGCCTATGGCGCCGCAGATGATGGCTATGATCACGCCCTTGAGGTGTTCTGACATGAGGTAGTTGTTTAGATAAGGTGCAGGCAGCAGGCCGTAGCCCGCCGCCCGCACACTTACGCGGAGTAGTGTGATCAGTGTATGAAAAAATCTTCTAGCGCGAGGGTTCCACCAGCACTCACGCCGCCGTAAAACAAGTGTCGAAGATCTGTGCCGGCATTTCATGCGGCGTAGGGAAGGAGCCATGCACCCACTTGATGTCCAGCTCCCATACCAGCTCTGCATTGAGGTCGTTCTTCACCTCCGTATTTGGTATGATGGTGACCGTCACATCGGTGATAAATACCTTGGTAGAGGTGCGGTAAAAGAACTTATAGTCCCTCTTGCCGATCATCGAGTTGTAGAAGTGGAAATTGGACGCAAAGTTTGGATCGTTCACCTTTGCCGAAAAGTCGTAGCCCAGCAGTGTCTGCGTGGTCTCGCCATAGCCGGGGCCCATCTTGGCCGCACCCTTGGCTATATCGCCATTGGTCTCCGGTATCACGATGATGGCACCGCTCTGGATACCCGCCTGCCACTCCGTAGTGCTGGTAGGATCGGTAAAGGTAAAGTCTTTGTGGACGAAGCCTGCGCTGCGCACGCGGCCATACTCCCTGGGCTCACAGGGATCGCAACCGTGCGAAAATGGTTCGTCACAGCCGGAAGGATAGTAACCTGCCATAGTTGTTTGTAGTTTTTAAAAATGAAAAAATGATAGTAGGCACAGTGGCCTCAGTAGTAGAGCGGCGGCATATATCACTCTCTGATGTGCTACTGCCTATATGCCAGGCAGGTGGCTGTACACAGCACATGGCCCGATCGCCACGACCAGCCGTGTCACTGGTACAGGAGAAAAAATGAAGAGCAGTCTATTGTTTTTTGACTTCTGCACTTTGTGGTTGGGACTTTAGCCTGTCGGTGCGCCGCCGCCGCCGCCGCCAGTACTACCTCCACTGTCCGGTGCCGACAGGTTATTGAGTGTTTCCCTGTCAAATACGTACGGAGGTATCGCTACTCCACAAGCAAAGGATTTTGACAGCCATTTCACATCTACCTCCCACACGGTCTCTGAGGTGAGGTCGTTTTTGATATCGCGGTTTGGTGTGACAGAGCAGGGGGCATCACTGATGAAGACATGCGATGACGTGCGGTAAAAAAAACGGTAGTTCATATTGCCCACCACTGCGTTGTAGAAATCACAGTTTGTGATAAAGTCAGGATCCGTATAGTGAGCAGTAAACTCATAGCCTATCACAGTCTCTGGTCTGAGGCCATAGGCAGGAGCCATCACAGGGCTGGCCTTTGGAGAGTCTCCATTGGTCTCTGGTATGACGATTATCCTTTTATTGCTTACGCCATGCTGCCAATCGTCCGTACGTGTAGGGTCAAAAGTGTGGTCCAGCAGGATAAATCCCGCACTGCGTATGCGCCCGTATTCTGTCTCCTCGCATAGCGGGGCAGTATGATCCGGCAGGCGGTCGCAGTTAGATGGAGAGTAGTAGCTCATAGGTTTTATTTAGAGAGTAAGGAATAGGGAATAGAGAGTATGCTTAGATCAAGAGTAAAATCACGAATTGGCCTGTATTTAAGCCTCCCTTTAGGCAGGTTTGGAGGGCAGTATTTGTATTGTCTCAATACTCAATACCCACTACTCAATACTAATTCTGGCATTCCAGCAGCTTAAAGCATCCCTTCTTATAGTCAGCCTCTATCTGGTATTTGATAGACAATAGAATCTGCTCCGGCTTTAGGTCATACGGTATGCCTTTGTATTCTTCTTTGAATACCTGCTCGCGGTTCAGGTTGCTGCCCTGCAGCACGGCTGCCACACGCGAGAGCTGGTAGCCCGCATATTGATCCGAGGCGATAGTATCGGGAAAGTTTGACGTGATCAGCGCCTCCAGGTCCTCCTGGCTCAGCGAGATGCGGTTGCTCCAGGCAGCTACCACCAGCTTCACGTCAGTTTTCTCCGTCACCTCATTCTGCCGGTCACCAAAACTGCCCGCAGGCTTCATCGTATAGGTCTTGGAGAGGACACGGTGATAGAGCGTGATAGGGTAGGTGTCGCTGATGCTGATGTCCGTGCCATCACCGGCCAGGTCCACCAGCACAGGATATTGCACCATAGCATTACGGTCATCATCGCGCCGCGTCGCATCGTGCGCGATACCAGCTATCATGCCGTTAGAAAAGCGCGCATCACACAGGCAATGCGCCGAGATGTGATCATTGATGATCTGGATCAGGGTGGAGGTAAAGGGCATAGGTTTCTTAGGTTAGAGAGTAGAGAAGAAAATATACAGAGGCGCCTCGATAGAGACGATGTTATTGTTTACAAGCTTCCTCCTCGTTATAAACGAGAATATCGGCACTTAAGCAATGTATTTGATCAGATGAATTATATACAGCAATACGCCATATTAAGCCTAGTTCTTCTTTGCTTAATGAGTTGAATAAAACCCTGTTTAGGTATATAATCTCCTCATTACATGAGTCTAAGTCATGTTCAGCTTTAACATTTAGTATAAATTTATCACTCTGATACAATCCACCAAAGTCAGCCTCAGAAAGCCAGACCTCGGAATAGTGACGTTCTTTAGCATTTTTACAGATTATATCTTTCAGCTTCTTCCTGAACTCCTCTATATTTTTGTTTTTAACCATTTTGCCATACGTTTTAATGCGTCAATAAAGATTTTTACATCTGATGAACTTGTTCCTGTAGAATATCTGAAATTTTCACCCCAGTTACAAATTAACGACCAGTCACTTTGAAATGTTTCATCGGTCGTTTTCTGGTTTGATAGTTCTTCGTATAGTCCCGATAATAATAGCAGTTGTTCATAGTCGTGAGTTTTGAAGGGCTTATATGTTTCGGGTTTTACTCCCCCTTTTGAACTAAAAGTGAAAAAATCAGGCACACATAATGTTTTACAAATTTTAGCTTTTAATAATAACTCTATAGAATAGCCTCCTAAATAATAAGCATCGTCGACTAACCCATTTGCTAACAGTATTTCAGCTGCCTTTAATTTGCTATCTGATAGTGCTATAATCTCTGCCTCTGTCTTCACATTTACTATTATAATGCAAAGATACTTTTATTCCCATAAAGAGAGAAAGACACGTCACGGTATCGCCTCCACCCGCTTCACCTGCTCGTTGCACTCTATGCACCAGTCGCCCGAGAGGTGGATAGAGTCTGTGAAGGTCAGCAGCTCATTCAGGAAGTCCTGCTTCAGTTGGTTGCGCAGGTCCTTGGCGCGGGTCAGGTCCACGGTCGTGTACCGGTTGATCCGGTCCGTATAGATGCGCTCCTGCATCAGCTCGGCACCCAGCAGGTACCACCAGGCAGTAGCCAGTTCTTTTTTATAGTTGCACACCAGCACATCAAAGCTGCACTGTAGCCCGATCGTAGCCGTGAGCCCATAGGTATCATACCCTTCGGTAAATTGCCCGCCCGCATAGCTCGCCCCCTGTATATACAGGTGCGACCAAAACCAATCATACGACGCCCAGAAGCGCCCATCTAGGTCCTGACTATCGAGTTGCAGTGATACCGAGTCTACATGCGTCGCATCGTAGGCTATATACAGCATCGCGCTGTCCGCATATTTTTTATTGATAGTCACATCATTCCATCCCACTTGCGGTGTGATGCTAAAGGTATCCAGCAGTGTCAGCCTCGTGTCATGCACCTCATACACATAGAGTGGGATGGTCGTATTGGGCACCGGGTCCTTCAGGTACAGATGCACCTTGTCTATCGGTATATAGTGAAAGGGAGATTTCAGATAGTAGCAGTCTACCAGTACACCGCGCAGTGTACCAGTTTCAGCAGCCGTGCTAGCCGCAGCATCCACACTGTTAGATAGTTGAAATGCCTCACTGATCTTTTTCAGCCGGTAGCGTTTCGCCATCGCATTAGTAAATGCGGTCTCAAAGATCTTCGCCGAGCGGCGCTGTACCGTGTTCCACACATCCACGAAAGTCGCATGCTCCGAGTTGGCTATGTCTGTGAGTTGTGACACCGTGATACCCGGCAGGTCATTGATATACATGCCGCTCTCCGGCACCGTGCCACCCTGCGTGCGCAGTCCGATATAGTCTATTAGGCAGTCCATAGGTTTCTTTTATTATGTTTTGTATTTGATAGATGAGAGGGGAAAATGGCGGGAGGCTGAGTTGCCTCCCGCCGTAGCTGGAGCGGAGGTTTACGATATAGAGACAGCATCATTGCTGATCAGGTAGCGCAGGGCACCATTGCTGCCGTGCAGCGTATCACTGCCATTGTAGACGCTGGTATCGAGCTGGTAGAGGCCGTAGGTCTTGGAGATGGTCACGGTCCAGCCAGCGTTCAGTGTTTGTACATTGCCATATGGCAGTGCCACGTCATAGCCGCATGGTGAGAAGCGCATCTCTACGTCAAAGGCCATCGTAGCCGGTGTGCCGCTGCCGGTCTCTATAGGCAGCACGATCTGGAATGCCTGGTACGTACCATAGTCCAGTCGTTTGAAGCCCACGAGCCTGTTCACATC
>CAZNDJ010000107.1:0-11844 GCA_964571705.1 uncultured Chitinophagaceae bacterium | reverse complement strand
TCACTGCCGCCAAAGTCATCGCCGCGCTTGAAGTTCTTAGCGCTGTTGAGCCACTGAGGTATGTTGCCCGCCTTTTCATTCAGGTCATTGATCTCATTCTTCAGCCCGTCTATCTTATTCTGGTTAAAGTTCTTCTCACCCTTGGTCAGCGTGCCGCCGGCTATCTTGGCCTCGCGCTCATCTATGTCTTTCTGCTTGGCAGCTACCGCTTCCTGTATAGACTTCAGGTCTTCTTCCAGTATCTGGATAGAGGTCTTGCCATTGTAGTCCTTCAGGCCTTGTATATAGTCTACAGCCAGCTCATATTTCATACGGATAAATGGCTCGCGTACGCGCTCCAGGTAGGTGGTATCGCGCTCCAGTACTTCTATTTCCAGCTTGCAGGTGTCGAGCACCTCTGTCACCACATAGCGCACGAAGTCCTCTATCACATCCATATCCATATCCAGGTCATAGAAGGCCATCTCCGGCTCTATCATCCAGAACTCTGACAGGTGCCTCCGCGTCTTAGACTTCTCCGCGCGGAAGGTAGGCCCGAATGTATAGATCAGCCCCTGTGCAAATGCCATGGCCTCACCATACAGCTGGCCTGACTGAGACAGGTACGCCGGCTCACCATAAAAGTCTGTTTCAAATAAGGTAGTAGTGCCCTCCGCAGCATTGCCGGTAAAGATCGGCGCATCCATCTGCACAAAGCCACGGTCCTGAAAGAACTTATGAATAGAGTAAATGATCGTATTGCGCACGCGCATGATAGCCCACTGCCTGCGGGAGCGCAGCCACAGGTGGCGGTTTTCCATCAGAAATTCGATACCGTGATCCTTGGGCGTGATAGGATAGTCGGTAGCCAGGCTGTAGACGGTCAGCGCAGACGCCTGCAGCTCGTACCCGCCAAATTGCTTCTCATCCCGGCGTACAGTACCTGTGATCTCAAAGGCACTCTCCTGTGTCAGCTTCTTGGCCGTCTCAAATACCTCTTCACCTACATTATTTATATCTACGATACACTGGAGAAATCCGGTGCCATCACGCATCACGAGAAATACGATCGTCTTGGAGTCGCGCTTTTGCGCCAGCCATCCTTTCAGGGTCACTTGCTGCCCTTCATGCTTGCTTAGGTCTTTGATATATGTATGTGCCATAACGCGGTGAATATAGCAAAATCACCACAGAGCGCTGAGATATGAGAATATGTCTGAATGTGATAATGTTCTAATCTGATTTTAACATCCGCCTCCCCATCTGGGGAATAAATCCCGCTGGCACCATATTGGTGGCTCCCGTCCCTATTGATCACTCCATAAAACAGATAAGCAAAATGAAACTATTCAGGAATCTGATGCTCGCCATGGCGGCACTCTTCGTATCAGTAGTAGACTATGCCCAGGCAGATACCACCACATCTACCTCCAAAACAAAGCACCACGAGATGAAGGAAAAGACCAAGACCACCACTCATCCCGATGGGTCTACCCGCACAGTGACCAAGTCGAAGCCAACCAACAAGGTGGTAAAGGCTGACTCTACTAAGGGTAAATAAACTCGTTCCCTCTAAACAATAAAGCCGGTTCACAGGACCGGCTTTATTGTTTTCCAAAACGAACCTGTAGTTACGCTTTGTGCATCTTAGACTTTGCCAGCAGGAAGAGCACGGTAGATTCATTGAGCAGCATCCAGTAGCTACCTATGTCAGATATCGCTTTGGTAAAGGTGTCAAACTCTACTGGCTTTACTACATAGCTATTCACGCCGAGCATATAGCTCGACACCAGGTCTGAGTCCTCGCGCGAGGAGCTCAGTATCACTATCGGGATGGTCTTGGTGCGGTCATCAGCTTTGATACGGCGCAGCACCTCCAGCCCGCCTATCTTAGGCATATTCAGGTCCAGCAGGATCATACGCGGGGTATTCTCTACATTGCGGCTGGCATAGTTTCCTTTGGCAAAAATAAAATCTAATGCCTCTGCTCCGTCGTCTACATGATAGATATTATTGGAGATATGCTGCTCCTCCAGGCTCATGAGCGTGAGCCGCGCTTCATATGGGTTGTCCTCTACCAGCAGGATGTCTACTTGTTGATTGTCCATGATCTGAAAATTTGATATTAGTTAGGTAATGTGAAATAAAATGTAGCCCCCTCGTCTATCTGGCTATCCGCCCACACCTTGCCCCGGTGCTTGGTGATGATCCGCTGCACCAGTGCCAGTCCTACGCCCGTCCCCTCATACTCAGTCACCTTGTGCAGCCGCTGGAATACTGCAAAAAGCTTATCATAAAACTCCATGTTGAATCCCGCTCCGTTATCCTTCACATAGTAGGTGTTCATCCCATTGCGGTGAGAGGTGCCTATCTCTATGATCGGGCTCTCTTTCTTGCGTGAGTACTTCACTGCATTAGATATCAGGTTGGTCCATACCTGCCGCATCAGTATCGGATCGCATTTGGCATCGGCCAGGTCATTGATGCGTATATCAGGCACTGCATATTGATCGCTGTTTTGCAGGTCTTTGATCACGCTTTGCACCAGGTCACGCATCTCTACCTCACGCACCTCTATAGAGGCACGGCCCAGGCGTGAGAAGTCCAGCAGGTCGTCTATCAGCTGGCCCATCTGCGCCGCATTCTTCATGATGATATGCAGGTTTTCAAATGACACCTTGCTGATCTTTGCCTCTTCCATCTTCAGCACCATACGGCTAAATCCGTTGATCACCCGCAGCGGTGCGCGCAAGTCGTGAGCCACCGAGTAGCTGAATGCCTCCAGCTCTTTATTGACAGACTCCAGCTGCGCGGTACGGTCGCGTACTTTGGTCTCCAGGGATTCATTCAGCGCGCGTATCTCGGCCTCGGCTTGCATCAGTTGTTCCTTTTTGCGCTCCTCCTCCTGCAGGCGGCCTATCTCATAGCTCTGCTCTATATGGCTCCGGCTGAATGCCTGAAACTGGTAGGCCCACAGCCCGCAGATAAAGAATATCACACACGCCAGCAAGGCATGGATGACAAAAGCCTCCATGCTCATGTACTCCAGCTGGGTGAAGTACACTCTGTCCACACCCGAGTACTGCAGGTAGGCAAATAGCGCATGATGCACTATCACTACGATAGCCAGGGGTATCTGCAGTTTCCAGTTTTGATACGTGATCAGCATCGCGCTGCCTATGAAGGCAATGAAGTGCATCTCAAACATGCCATGCATCTGGTAGATATATTGCGCCATAAATATCCCAAACACGGCACCCAGCACATACTGGTACATATCAGATGCAGGGAGCAACATCTTGCTGGAGTAGTAGGCTGCCAGGCAGAGGCTGCCTACACTGAGGGCTACCATCCATGTATCGTAAAAGGTGGCGAGTATCAGCCCGCAGAGGAAGAAACCGACCAGGAAGAAATTGATGGTATAGTCAGATTTTCTTTTGACATCAGCGGCAAAGTCTTTTACGCTGGTAGCTTGTATAGAAGATGAAGGTAGGATCATAATGGATTTTATCGGGTGCAATAAGGGAGCTGGCAGCCATATGCTGTAAGGGCAAATTGATTGAAAACAGGGCGGGATACATGCTGTATCATAGAGTCTATAGCCATCTGCGCATAGTCGCTGCGCGCGTCAGTGCAGTAGCGGGTGCGGTTATAGTTGCCCCGGTAGTAGAGGCGCCCGTCTGCATCCAGCAGGGCAGCCTGCGGCGTAGAGTAGACCCCACAGGCCTCAGCGATAGAGGCATCTGTCAGCACCGGTACTTCAAAGTTATACCTGCGCTGTACCTCCGCCGGGTCGTGCGTCTTGGTCGTATTGATCAGCACTACGGCAAAGGTCATCTTGTCTCCGTATTTCCTCACCAGAGTGTTGAAATGGGGCGCATTGAAACGTGAGCAGGGACAGTCCGGGTTGAAGAAGTGGATGAATAAAGGCTTGCCCGCCTCTGCCTTGATCCTGCCGGCCAGCAGCACCTGCTCACCAGGATGGACCGCGCGGTAGCCCGCTGGTATCGGTGTAGGCAGCGAGTATTTCCACTCCTGCTGCCAGAAGATGACAGTCACCATGGACAGCAGCAGCAGCAGCCAGCCTATGACCAGTATCTTTTTCATCGTTGGGGTTTTAAATGATGCGTACAATTACAGAAAGGCGTACGCCATGGCCGCAGCGATGTTGCGAAATACAATGCTGGCAGGTAGAGTACAGTAGGTGTATTGTAGGCTACAAGATATGTACAGAGGCTATGGTGAAAAGTGACGGAGAATGGCGTTGTTTTTTCGGCCAACGAGAAAATGGCTTTCGCAGTGGAAAGCCATTTGTGTCAATCATTTGAGATCAGTGATGCTTGAAATACTGGATCTCGCGCTCGTGCTTCTGAGCGGCCTCCAGCGTATCAAAAGTACCGAGATTCTTACGCTTGTGCGTCTTCGCATCTACCTTGCGGCTATAGATGCGGTATTGTCCGGATTTTAGTTTGCGTATCATTATGGCGGCTTTGAAGTGATTATTACAGGACAATAGGTATGCCATCAATTTTTAGCTACTTTCTTAATGTCATCAATAAACATGGACGCATTTCTCCCATGAATTAAACTATCTAGCAAAAAAGTATCTAACAAGCCAAGTACATAACTAGATGTAATTCCGGCTGGCGCTGATAAAACTAAACTTAAAGCTGTACCCACCCCAAAGACCCCCATATTACGTATAAATTTCCCTCCAGTCTTCTCAAAAAATCCCTTGCCACCTTTTATCTCATTTATATACTCAGTAGTGATTTCTTGAGCATCCTTGTTCTCTCCAACTTCATTAATCCATTTTCTGTAGTATTTCGCATTTCCTAAATGCCTAAGCTTAAATACTGCATCAAAATTGATTCGTTCTGTCAAATACAATTGCTTTAGATTAGGTAAGTTTTCTAACTTCAAAATTGTACTCGTATTTTCTGAGATGTTATATCCTTTTCCAATATTTGAGAGGTTTTGCTTTACTATTTCAGTATGCTCATAGGTTTCATAGCTCTTTAGATCGTATTGGGAAAGTAGTGCAGTCTCAATTACTTGATTTCCCAAGTTTAACAGCAAAGATCGCTCAGCTACGTTAAGCATGTCAGGACTTTTATCAAAAGGAAGACCTAATGTGGCTAGGTTATTATTCTTATACGCATCAATAACAAGATTTGCAGACTCACTAGAAAATTCAATTCCATCTGGAATAATATATGATTGTGCAGCCTTCTTTATAAACCCTCGCTTTTCATTCCTTTTTAAGTTGAAATTATTTAAAGCGTTTCCTATATTCTTTTCTAGATCAACGTCGTCGGGAGATAGAGTCCCTGACATCAAGGGAGGTTGACCATAGATTGTAGATTCATCGATAGAACCATCATCCAGTTGTTTACCGCTCGAAGTGAATATCATAGGAGTCCATAATAGAAATTCTATGTAGTTACTCTCTAGCAACCTTTCTACTGTGGCTAAGCCCAATTGCTGAATAAGAAATGTAAGAGCAAAATTTAACCTCCCCGTATTGATGGTAACCTTGTCAAAAATTAGAAGCTGCTCAAATAGTAATGCGAGAATTGCATCACTTTGTTGTTTGTTAAATTGCGGATAATAGAAGCTATAAGGAGAGCCTATACTATTATTGAATACATTACTTTTCATCTGCTCATTTTTGATAAGTGACGTTTTCTGTTGAGCAATATTGTAAACACATTAATTATTAATTTTTATTTAGCATGGTTAAGATGTAATTTGCACCCATGCACAAAGCAGGATTCGTCAATATAGTAGGGCTGCCAAATGTGGGCAAGTCCACTCTCATGAACGCACTCGTAGGCGAGCGGCTTTCTATCATTTCGCCAAAGGCGCAGACCACTCGGCACCGCATCATCGGCATCGTAAACGAGCCGGGATACCAGATCGTTTTCTCCGATACTCCCGGCTATGTGAATGAACCCGGCTACGCCCTGCACCGCACTATGAATACATATGTGCACCAGAGCTTTGAAGATGCAGATGTACTTTTCCTCATCACTGACAAATACCAGAAGATAGACGAGCAGGCATTTCTCATCAGCCAGCTCAATAAGACAAAAGTGGCCGTCGTTGTAGTATTCAATAAGCTGGACCTCTGCCGTGAGGGCGAGCTCGAGGAGTGGCAGGTGCGCTGGAAGCAGGAACTGCCGCTGGCCAACTTCGTCCCCATCTCTGCCAAGGATGGTACTAACATAGATAAGCTCATAGAGTTTGTAGTAAAGAACCTGCCGGAGTCAGAGGCTTATTATGACAAGGACTCCCTTACCGACAGGCATATCCGCTACTTTGTCTCTGAGATCGTGCGCGAGAAGATCTTCCTCAACTACCAGAAAGAGATACCATACTCCTGCCAGGTAGTATGCGAGGAGTACAAGGAAGCAGATGACATGGATCGCATCCGCTGCACCATCTTCGTAGAGCGCGAGTCGCAAAAGAACATCGTGATAGGCAAAGGCGGCTCCTCACTCAATAAGGTAGGCACAGAGGCCCGCCTGGCCATAGAGGAGTTTGTAGGCAAGAAGGTCTTCCTCGGCCTCTATGTCAAGGTCAAGCCAAACTGGCGTAACAATGACCAGACGCTACGATCTTTTGGTTTCGAGAAGACAAATGATTAATTAGGTAGAAATGGGTTAACCGCAAAAGCGCGAAAGCGCAAAACTGATAAAGTAGGTTTGGCCTTATTAATAGAAGAGCCGCTTCTAACCGAAGCGGCTCTTCTATTTGGTTGTTTTGCGTTTCCGCGCTTTGGCGGTAAACCTTGTATTCCTTAGTGTTCTTAGTGCGCTTCGTGTGAAACAACTGCACGGCGGCGATGAGCGATCTTCATGATGCCCACAAACAATACCGGCACCACAAAGATGGCCAGCGTAGTAGCCGTGAGCATACCGCCAAACACCGTCCAGCCTATCGTCTTGCGTGCCTCGGCACCGGCACCAGTAGCGAAGGCCAGCGGCAGTACACCAAAGATGAATGCAAGCGACGTCATCACGATAGGGCGCAGACGCAGCTTCACCGCCTCCAGCGTAGACTCCAGTACATCATGTCCCGCATCTACCCGCTCTTTAGCAAACTCTACGATCAGGATCGCATTCTTGGCCGAGAGGCCGATGAGTGTGATGAGGCCGATCTGCGCATACACGTTATTACTCAAAGATGGCAGGAAGGTCAGCGTCAGGATCGAGCCAAATGCTCCGATCGGCACCGCAAAGAGCACCGAGAATGGCACCGCCCAGCTCTCATATAGTGCAGCCAGGAAGAGGAACACAAATGCCAGCGACAGCATGAAGATATATACAGAGCTGCTACCCGCAGCGATCTCCTCCCGCGTCATGCCAGAGAACTCATACCCATAGCCGGCAGGCAAGGTTTTATCAGCCACCTCCTGTAGTGCCTTGATGGCCTGGCCGGAGCTATAGCCCGGAGCCGGCTCGCCATTGATCTCGATAGATGGATAGATATTGTAGTGTGAGATCATGGCAGGCTGCTCTACTACGGTGGCAGTGGTCAGCGTGCTGAGTGGTATCATATTGCCCTGGCTGTTGCGCACGTAGTATTTGCCCAGCTCGGCCAGGTCGCCGCGGTAGGTAGAGTCTGCCTGCGCCATCACTCGGAAGTTGCGCCCGTAGATGTTGAAGTCATTCACATACGAGCTACCGAGCAGCGTAGACATAGTGCCGTATACATCTGCTACGCTCACGCCCATCTTCTTCGCCTTGTCGCGGTCTACGTCTATGCGGTAGCCCGGCGTACGTGCATTGTAGAAGGTATACACCATCGCTATCTCAGGCCGTTTGCGCAGCTCACCGAGAAAATCATTGCCTACCTTCTCAAACTGCTTCATATCATCTGTACTCTCGCGCTTCTCCAGCTCAAAGGTGAAACCACCCGTGCTGCCCAGGCCCGGTATAGACGGCGGTGCTATCGCAAAGGCATTGGCTTCTTTGATAGAAGATAGTTTGCCTTGTACCTGTCCCACTATATCATTTACCTGCTGGCCCTTGCCCTTGCGCTCTTCCCATGGTTTGAAGAGTACGAAGATGGTACCCGAGTTAGACTTGGCAGACTGGGATACCGCATTGAAGCCCGCTATCGCACCAGTGTTCTTGATAGACGGGATAGACTTCAGGCTGTCTATCATCCTGTGGATGGTCTCCACGTTACGCGTGATAGAAGTACCCTCTGCCATCTCATAGGCTACAAACATATACCCCTGGTCTTCATTTGGGATAAAGCCTGTCGGCTTAGACTTGAAGAGGAATGCCAGGCCGACGAAGAGGCAGATCATCATGATCAGTACATAAGGAGTCCTCCTGATCCAGAGCGCCACACCGCGTCCGTAGGAGTTTGTCACACGATTAAACCAGTTGTTGAACCCATCAAAGAAACGATCAAGGAAATTCTTCTTATTAGGATCATGTGCCTTTAGCAGCAGCGTACATAGCGCCGGTGTCAGAGACAGTGCCACAAAGGCAGAGATCAGCACCGATATCGCTATCGTGATAGCAAACTGCTGGTAAAGGCGGCCCACGATACCCGGTATAAAGCCTACCGGTACGAATACCGCCGCCAGGATCAGCGCGATAGCGATGACCGGACCGGAGATAGATTCCATAGCTTTGGTAGTAGCCTCTTTTGGCGACAGCCCCTCTGCATCTATATAGTGCTGCACAGCCTCCACCACCACGATGGCATCATCTACCACGATACCGATGGCCAGGATCATACCGAAGAGCGTCAGCGTATTGATAGAGAAGCCCAGCGGAATGAAGAAGGCAAAGGCGCCGATCAGCGACACAGGGATAGCCAGTACAGGTATCAGGGTGGCCCTCCAGTTTTGCAGGAAGAGGAACACTACGATGATCACCAACAGGAGCGCCTCGAGGAAGGTATGCAATACCTCATCGATAGAGGCACTCACCACTGATACCGTCTCGTACGGTACGAGGTAGTCTACATCCTTAGGGAAGGACTTCTTCATCTTCTCCACGGCTTTATTTACACCTTCGTATGTCTGGAGCGCATTGGCGCCCGGTGCCTGGAAGATGAGAAGGAATGCCGCATCCTTGCCATTCACATAGGCATGGTTACCATAGTTAAACTTGCCCAGCTCTACACGGGCTACATCTTTCAGATAGGTCACTGCACCTGTCTGCGGATTGGAGCGGACGATTATCTTTTCAAATTCATCCACCTTATTCAGGCGGCTATTGGTAAAGACAGAGTACTCAAATGCCTGTGCAGCGGGCTGTGGGGAGCCGCCTATAGAGCCGGCTGCCACCTGCAGGTTCTGCTCCTGCAGTGAGCCGAGTACGTCATTCACTGTCATATTGAGTGAAGCCAGCTTGCCCGGGTCCATCCAGATACGCATACCAAAGTCATCACCGAAAGACTGGATATCTCCCACGCCTTTTACACGCAGGAGGGCATCCTTCATGTAGATATTACAGTAGTTGCCCAGGAAGGTCGAGTTGTGTGTGCCATTAGGCGAGTAGAGCGCCACCACCATCATGATAGAGGGGTTACGCTTTCGGGTGGTCAGGCCGAGGCGCTTCACCGCATCCGGCAGCGCAGGCTCTGCTACACTCACGCGGTTTTGCACGTCCAGCGTGGCGATATCGATATTGGTACCTACATCAAAGGTCGCACTGATATTGGAGCGGCCATCGCTGGTACTGGTGCTGGAGATATAGGACATGCCGGGCGAGCCATTCACCTGTGTCTCTATGGCTGTGGTAGTGGTCTGCTCTACCGTGCTGGCATCTGCACCGGTGAAGATACCCGCTATACTCACTACGGGAGGAGTGATATCAGGGTACTGCGCCACGGGCAGGTTGATAAGGGATATGAGGCCTACCGCTACGATCACTATGGATATGACCATAGACGTGACGGGCCTTTTGATAAATATATCAGCGATCATTAGTTTGTCTTTTTGGGTTTAACCTCACCCATCTGCCTTCGGCATCTTCCCTCTCCCAAGGAAAGGGAAGACCCAATGAGGTGAAGGGGTTTATAATTATTTTTTGTTTGCCGGTGTACCTGAAACTGCAGGCTGGCCTGTCTGCAGCACAGACCCTTCGTGCACTTTCTGCACGCCGTCTGTCACTATAGACTCGCCTTCTTGCAGTCCGTCTTTTACGATCACATCTGTGCCTACGTGTGTGCCCAGTTGTACCTTGCGCTGTGAGGCCTTGCCGCCCTCAGCTACATAGACAAAGAACTCACCCAGCTGCTCGGTCACGGCCTTGTACGGTATCAGTATCACAGGTGCCGTAGAGCCATTGCCCACCAGCACGTCGCAATTCATACCGGCGCGTAGCAGCCTTTCTTTGTTAGAAAATTCCAGCCTGACTTTCAGCGTGCCTGTCTGCGGGTCTACGGCGCGATCAAGGAAGTTGATCTTGCCATGATGCGGATAGATGTCTGTTTTGCCAAAGGCAATAGAGAAGGTCGTATCACCAGCCTTTGCAGTCTGTTCCAGCTTGGCAAAGCGATAGATCTCCTTCTGGTCTACTGAGAAATCTACTGCCATCGGGTCATCGGTAGAGACCGTATTCAGCAGGGTGACGCCGGAAGTGACCGCCGCGCCTACCTTCACCTGCGAGATACCTATCGTACCATCAAAGGGAGCTGTGATGGTCGTATATTTCACGCTGGTCTGTACGCCGCGCACTTGTGCTTTGGCAGCTTCTACCTGCTTCTTTGCCGCAGCCAGAGCTGCATCGGCATAGTCCACTTGCTGCTTGGCTATCGCATCTTCTTTAGCCAGGTTGTGATAGCGCTCTGCGTCCTGCTGTGCTTTGAGCAGGTTGGTCTCCTGCACGTTTACATTAGCTTCTGCCTGCTCATAGTTAGCCGCGTAGAGCTGGGCATCTATGCTGTAGAGTTGCTGGCCCTTGTGTACACGGTCACCGTCTTTGAAGTAGATCGCTGTCACAAAGCCGCTCACCTGTGCGCGCAGCTCTATCTGATTCAGCGCTACTACAGTGCCGGGGTAGCTTTCCGTATAGGAGGCAGCCTCCATTTTCACCGGTGCAGTGCTCACGGATACAGGTGCATTAGGATCCCAGCCGCCTTGTTGTGCATTGTTATTGCAGGCAGAGAGGAGGGAAAGGACAAAGGAGAGGAGTGCGATCAGGATGATCGCTTGTATCATGTTATATAGATGGTGTCTCATGTTTATATACTGGTTTTAGTGGGTTAGAATTTTAATTGGCCGGAGGCGCGCTGCAGGTCTATCTTGCCGGAGAGTACCTGGTAGAGCGCGTTGAAGTAATTGATCTGTGCGGTGCGCAGGTCGCTCTCTGCGTTTACTACCTCCAGGTAGGTCTTGACACCGGAGCGGTACTGCAGATCAATGGTGTGATAGACTTGCTGCGCCAGGTCCATGTTTTCTTTCAGTGCTGCATAGTTGGCCAGGCTGCTCTGGTAGGCTGCCTCTGCCTGTGTATACTCAGCGTTGATGTTATTTCGCAGGTCGGTCAGGTCCCAGTCGGTCTTGCGCAGCTGCCATTTGGCCTGCCGCACGGCCATGATACGCTTGCCACCGCGCACGAGCGGGAAGGCCACCGTCAGCCCCGCATAGCTGCTCGGATAGTTGTGCGCATACAGCTCGGAGAACTGGTTATTCAGGAAGTTCGCATTGTAGTCAGCATAGCCCGCTATGTTTGGCACAAAGGAGTTCTTCGCGCGGTTCACATTTGCAGCCTGCAGCTTGCGCTGTGTCAGGAGGCTCTGGTACTCTATGCGGTCATTGTAGTCCGGGTTGCGCGCTAGAGATTCGGCTCGCGATACACAATCGCGTTGTACAGATCCTCGTGGCCCGACATC
>CAZNDJ010000106.1:0-12153 GCA_964571705.1 uncultured Chitinophagaceae bacterium | reverse complement strand
TATTCAGCTTGCCGCAGTGGCCCAGGTCAGAGTATAGCGCCTCACCACCCGTCGTGCAGAGGAAGACTGCCCCCAGCAGCCAGAAGCCACCCGGATACACTGTGAGCAGATGGATAGCCCAGTATGGATTCAGCGCCTGCAGTACGATAGGGTTTTTTACGATCTGCAGCACGCCCAGCGTGGCTATCATGATAAACCAGATCGTCATCACCGGGCCAAAGATGCCCCCGACGACACGTGTGCCAAACTGCTGGAAGATAAAGAGCCCTATCAGGATCGCTATCACGATAGGCACTACGGTAGTGATATTAGGATTGATCAGGCGCAAGCCCTCTACGGCCGAGGAGATAGATATAGGAGGGGTGATAAAGCCATCCGCTATCAGGCTCGCACAGCCTATCAGCGCCGGGAAGATGGTCCACTGCACCTTGTACCTCCGCACCAGCGCATACAGCGCAAAGATCCCACCCTCACCGCGGTTGTCCGCATCGAGGGCCAGGTGTACGTACTTAAAGGTGGTGACGATCATCAACGTCCAGAAGACACACGACAGCCCGCCGAAGATCAGCTCCTGCGAGAGGGCCCGGCCGTGTATGATAGCGCTGAGAACGTATATAGGTGAGGTACCGATATCTCCGAAAATAATGCCCAGAGTGATCAGTACACCTGCAGCACTTAGTTTGTGCAGGTCATTATGGTCTGACATGTATAGCTCCTGATGTAGATGAGGAAAAGTGAGAGATCAAAACACTGCCGCCGGAGCGACAATCACAACAATCCATTGGGGGAGGTGTTAATTTTGTTACACAAAGTTAAAACCTATTTCAGCAGACTATAAAACTTTGACGCAAATATATTTACCACCTTACACAGTGGCAGTTTTTCGGTTTACCATTAGTACGTATATATTCTTTGTAGAATGTGGCAAAGCGCGGCAGGTCGTCCGCATTCACCCAGTCTACCCCTGCGTCCAGTAGCGTACGCCATACATTCTCATCCTCCGGGGCGGCGTAGAATCGTATCTGGCGCCCGTGGTCATGCGCGGTCTTCACCAGAGCATCCAGCCGTGCGCGCTGCTTCTTAGGCATCGTCCCTTGTCCCCGCCAGGTGAAGTGGCTCCCGTACGGATCGCTCACCCGTTCTATGATATGCGGCGCCACCGAGTCTGCCGCTTGGCTGATGGCCCCGTCAGCCGTGATGTATAGCTCTTTGTCTGTATATAGGCTTTTCCACGGCCTGTTGCCCGTGATCAGCAGCTTGATCGGCCCGCCGCGCCCCAGCCTGTCGGCAAATAGCCCCTTGTACTTCGCTATCAGCTCTTTCAGCACCGCATAGCCCGCTTCCGGGTCATTTTTAAACTCCACCATAAAGATGGTCGGCGTCGTATCGCCCACGTACACCTGACCATGATTGGCCAGCACGCGCTCCTGTATGGGGCGCAGGTACAGCTCCTCTATATCCTTCTTGCCGCTATCCAGCGCCAGCCCGTTGTGGTCTACTATCAGCTTGCCTTTATGCAGCCACACATCTATCTCTATAGACTTGTAGCCGTACTGCAGGGCATCCATCAGCGGATGCTCGTGCGTATAGTCATTGTGCGAGTGGCCGCTCTCCAGTATCGTGACCGGAGCCACCCCCTGTGCCGATACCATCGCCGCCACCGCCAGCAGCAGGCATGTCATGATCTTTCTCATAGCAGCAAATATAGCAGATACACATTGCGGGAAGGTTAAAGGTTAAGGTCCCACCAAATGGTTAAGATCATGGCGTCCCCGCTGCGGCGCGCAGGCGGGCGGACTCTCCGCTGCTAGTCCTCAGTCGCTATCGCTCCCTGCGGGCTCTCCGCTGCGATCCCTGACGCAGTGCGCCATCTCCACTCATCAGCCACCTTTGCGAGAAAAAGTAAACTGAAAGATAGAAGCGAGATTTTTCGAAGCAATCTTCCGCTTTGAATGACTGGTAAACTCATGCAAATAGCGCGACCTGTGGCCATAGAGTACTGCCTGGCACCAAACATGGAGCGAACTGGCAAATTCAAAAAACAGTTTGATTGACACTTATAGATCACACAAAATTCCTATACAACACGAACATTGTAAATCACAATTTAATAACACATCAAACCATTTCGATACACTACCTTCGATTGTCCCTCTGCCTGAAAGAACCTAAACTGAACAACGTGACCTGTGAATACTTCTGCTTTCTAGCAACTCATTCTATAGTTGTATTTATCCCACCCTAGGTAGGCTACGCCCGCATTTTTTTTGACACCCCAAATTGGTTTATTTTAAAATAATAAATATGAAAAACTTATTTAGCCTACTGAAAACGACAATATTTGTCTCTTTTATTCTCTCTTTTTTCCCCTCTTACTCACAGACCATTACTCTCAACGGTGGCACCCAGGCAGACTGGGGCTATGTAGCAGGCTCACCGTGGACTGCACCATATTGCAATACTTCCGCATATGGCACCAGCACTACCTACCCATACGTGGTAGAGCTGAAGATCAGCAATACACTACCTACATGTACGACCAAGGTGGTAGCGCGCAGGGCAAAAGACGCCACCTTTGCGGCCCTCACCTCACCCAATACAGTCACATACAATGGTGTCACAGAAGGGCAGTGGAACACTTCTCTTTCATACAGCACCGGGACTTTCTACAAGGCTCAGGCAGGCACGCCGCAGGCAGATGCCCTGGCTACAGGTATGGTCAATGCCAACGGTACGTACGAGATTCTCCTCGGCGGTGCAGGCGGTACTAACTACTGGGGCTATTATGAGGTGGTAGTCACTTGTACTAATGCCGGTGTCAATAGCACATACTTATTCCAGTTCATACTGCAGGATGTCAGCCAGGGTAGCTATATGTCATATGCCGATCTCAATGCTACTACATCTTCCTGCAGTACGCGTCCGACCAGCTCTGTGCTTACATATAATACGGCCCACCTCGGTGTCAATACGACTCTCGCCGCGCAGCTGTATAATGGCGGCTCTACGGTCGGCTCTACGGTGACATATGTAGACCCCGGTGCCGCTGGCGGTTTCATTACCACTCACACCTACACCATGCCCAATATCACTGCCAATGGAAACTACAGGGTAAAGTACAAAGAGACATTTGCTGCACAGACCTACAGTGGTTCCCCTCTGTTTGGTACTCCAGTTAATCTGCTGCCTATGTGGTCGTCTACATTAGCTATGGCAGATATGACCGGTGGCTCGCCTATCAGCTATACACTGACCGGCACAGAGAGCAATACTACCTTTGGATCAAACACCGCAGCTACATACTATAAGATATGCTCCAAAACATCAGGCGGCGCCAACTCTGTGCTCAACTTCATTTTGGCAGGTACCAGTTCATCTTCTACTGTCACTACTACTGCTGTACTCACTCAGTACACTACTTCTGCCTTTACCACTGCGTCTGGACTCAATTATACCCTATTCTCCGGCACAGGTGGCTGGGATGGTATCTATGACCTCACTGCCGTTTCGAGCAACTATCTCAAAACAAATCCCGGATACTACAAACTCACTGTATCCAGTAGCTCCAGTAGCTGTGGCAGCACTGCTATCTCTGCTACTTACTACTTTTATTGGGCCGGGCCTCCTGTCGGTACCGCTCTGTTAGGACATTTGAACGGTAGCGGAGTTTTTGTACCAGACGGAACCACCACTTGCAACTCCGGAGCATTGATTGTAGGAAGCTCGGCTGGAAGTTCTGGTTCTCTTACTGGAGTTACTATGAAGCTGGAAAATTCAGCGGGAGTCATATTTGATGGTCTGGCAGGCACTAAATACGATGCAGGAGGAACTATCTCCAGCTGGGCATCTCTCAGTGCTAATGTGCAAAGTTATGCATCTTTCTTGGGTACTCCTGCACTGTCCAATTACTTTACGCAATATGTTCTGGCGGCTTCGGGGTCCACTTTTACACTCACAGTAAATGTGTATAATGATGTGTGCTCTGGTACTCCAACGCAGTTTGTTTTCAATATTACAAAGAGTAATGCTTCGTGTAAAACAGATGAAACTACTGGTATCACAGATATCACCTCAGACGTGCTCTCTGTCTATCCAAATCCTACCAGTGGCCAGCTGAATGTACTCCTGTCTGCTGAGAATATCAATGCGAAGGTATCCCTCTATGATATGCAGGGACGCCAGGCTAATGTACCTGTATCAGCTCAATCAGCTACAGAGGTCAGTATGGATCTCTCAGGATTGGCTAAGGGCGTGTATATCCTGGCCATCGATGGCAAAAGGATCGCTAAGAAAATCACTGTTGACTAAACACCAACAATATTAAAGCGAGGCCATCCGCACAACGGGTGGCCTCCCTATTTCATCTTATGACAGTTGCATGACTTAGCCTTCATGCATTTGTATTAGTTTCACCATATTGAATTTTGATGAGATACCTATTGTATATATTATGTGCTGCTTTTTTCCCTTGCACAGGTTATTGCCAGACTACGGTTAACCTTATACTCAATCAGGACTTCGAAACATCATCTGTCGGAAATAATAACCACCTTTCTACTTTGAGTGATAGCAGTCTGGCTACCACTCCGCTACCATGCTGGGTCAACGCAAATTGGGCGAGCCAGCAATATTTATATGACAGTGCACAAAGCAGATACCCTGTCTATGGTAGTACGATCGGACTGATAGATCCGGAGCATAGCGCCAGGGCGATAAGTATGTTTACAGGTTTTTTAAAAAACAGCGGCACCAGAAATATACAATTCCCTAACTCCTATCTGGGTACGAAGCTGAGGGTGCCCCTTGTCGCAGGGCAGACATACCGTCTGACAGGATATCTCAATTCTTTGATCTCCAATGACTCGATCTGGGATACTACTTCTCATTATCCACTCCTATTTTCCAGTATCCGATCCCTCGGCCTATACTTTACGTCCTCCAAACTTTATTTCTTCAATAATGTTTATCAATATACCGGAGATACGCCGGTGAGTATCATGCTGACATTGCCTGATTTCACACAGCGGCCGCCCTATTTATGGATCAGGTTTTCTATTGATTATACTGCTTCTGGCGGGGAGCGGTACCTGACCTTTGGCAATGCAGATAGCTCCCGAAATAACTTAAACCTATACAGCGAGTTTGACTCCATAAGGGTGCATCACTTTAATGGAATCACTTTAGATTCCTTTGAGTTTGAAACACAATTATATCTTGACGATCTGACCCTCATACCTGTCTCTGATACAAACTTCGTAGTGATCAATCCTTACATAGCCTCACCTGATAGTATCCTGTCCCGGCATGATACCCTGAGCTGTCACAATGCACCTGTCACGCTCTCTACCATGGCGCCTTTTGCCAGCTATCTCTGGAGCACCGGCGCTACCACGCCGGCCATACAGGCCAGCACACCCGGCACCTACACAGTGACGGTAGATAATGGCTGCGCTACCTATACAGACTCTATACGCGTCCTGCGTGACACTACTCTGCAGACACTGTATGATATGCCGGATACCCTCCTCTGTCGCGCCGGTATAGTAGCCATCACACTGCCGGATAGTTTCCAGGCCGACCACATCCTGTGGAGTGACGGCTCATCCGCTTTGTCCGCATCTTTTTCGCCCGGCCTGCATACCCTACATCTCAGCAATAGCTGCTTTGATGCCACAGACACATTCCGCGTCAGCTATAGCGGTAGCGATACGGTGACCCTCTTCAGTGATATGGTGCGTACCCTCTGCCCCGGCGCAGACTCTGTGCTCACGCCCCTGCATACCTATCCATCCTATCACTGGAGTGATCAGTCTGCTGCGCCATCGCTGCTCGTGTCACAGCCCGGCAGCTATGCACTGACGGTGACTGATACCTTTGGCTGCCACATAGCGGATAGCATCCGGTACAGTACCCCGGCCCTGCCAGCCTCGCTGCTACCGGCAGACAGCATCCTGCGCTGTGCTGCAGACTATCCTGTCACGATTCAGGCCATGCCCGGCTTTGACAGCTATGTGTGGAGCGGGCAGCCCGGTACCGCCACCTATCGCGCTGACTCTGCAGGCCAGCTGATCTATGCCGAGGGGCATACAGCCTGCGGTACTGTGAGGGATACCCTCAGGACACTCGCCATCACAGAGGCCATGGGCATCAGCTATGCCATAGACAGCGACTGTGCTGCCCGTCTCGCAGTGGTCAGCCTCACCGCTACAGGTACCCCGTCTATCCTGTGGAGTACGGGCCAGTCCGCACCACAGATCAGTAGCGCCATGCCCGCCCTGCTCACCGTACAGGCCGCCTACCGCTGCACCATCCTGCGCGATACGATCATACTGCCTCCCTGCGCCTCCATAGCCCATACACTGTATATACCCAACGCCTTCTCACCAAATGGCGACGGGATCAATGATCAGCTCGAGCTATATGGCGACAAATCAAACTGGAAGTTTATGGCCATACAGGTCTATGACCGCTGGGGCGAAAAGGTCTTTGAATCCAATGATATTGGCTTCTCTTGGGATGGCAGGTATAGAGGCAACCTTCAGGAAGGAGTCATGGTCTATACAGCTACGATCACCCACACAGACGGCTATACTCAAAGCGCCACCGGCAGCATCACTATTATCAGGTAAGAGCGCCGTCATATCCCTGCGCCATCGTTTATATACTACGCCGTTGTCTGTCGTCTGACCGACTACCAAAGCCAGGCACCACATCCGTACCAGCACGGATTTTTCAGGATAGGGTATCGGCGTATTTTGTACCATCAAACACCTAAATCATACCCCAATGAAAAAGTTACTACTCCTGGCCATCATCACTGGCATCATAGCCTCCGGCTGCTCCAAGGTCAAAGACATCCTCACGGTGAAGGCCATCTACAACGCATCCTCCTTCACAGAGACAAACTGCGACCAGATGTCCGGCCTGAAGTCCCTCAACTCCCTGAACCCTGTCGAGATCACCTTTACTAACCACTGCAAGCGCACCCTGCATATCAACTGGCTGGACTACAACGGCAGCGAGGTCAGCTACAAGGACCTCGCCGACGGCGAATCCTGGACCGTGCCCACTTACATCACCCACGCCTGGGTCATCCGCAAGACGGACAACGCCTGCTCCACCATCCTCATCGCCAAGACCGGAGCCGCCCGCACCGAGACCGTGTCCTTCGGCGAGCAGTAAGGAAAGAAGACAAGGAACGCATGATGCCTTAAAGCAGTATCAAGCCTGCTACCGCATTTCTATGTCTCTATGTGGACAATGTGGTTCAAAATTGTATGCTGCATTAAACTTACCTTTAGAGAATGGTTATAAGGACATACCATAACGCTGTGATCATGGCGTCCCCGCCGCGGCGCGCAGGCGGGCGGGCTCTTCGCTACTAGTCCTCAGTCGCTATCGCTCCTTGCGGGCTATCCGCTGCGATCCCTGACGCAGTGCGCCATCTCCACCACTCATCAGCCATTTTTGCGAGAAAATTCAACTGAAATATAAACTCGGATCCAGGATTATCGTGTAGCCTTAGCTATAGTATAGCTGATACTTATCCTTTGACTGTCATTTGACAATTTATAGATGTCATAGGATTCAATTTCTCTGATAAGCTTGTTACGCAATGCCATTAGTTCATAAATCGGTGTGGTATAAGTCAGCTCCCCGCCTCTGGTCTCTTCTGGTGTCGGCAGTGGATGATAGGCATTATCTATATGTGCATACCACCCCTTTTGTTTAGCTACAGAGGCAGCCCGTGCAGAGTCTAGATAGACGAATGGCACATGGAGCTTGACCACCTGGCGCATAAGCGAACTATCATGAAGATCATACGCCCACTGGTACTGGGAGATCGTAAACGATTTATCTTTCAAAAATGTCGAGATACTGTATTTCAGGAAATTTTGTGTCAAAATACTATTATGATTAAAGACGGCATTTACACTCTGTATTCGGGCGCTATCGGTTACACTCAGTTTGGAGACACTATACAAACTATAGAAGTCATGTAACATAAAATCTCCAGAAAGTAGATTCTGTTGGGCTATTCCAAGATTGGTTAGTCTTAAAGCGATTTTAAGGTAATCATATCCGAGGGTTCTTACTATATATTCTGGTTTAGCCAGGTCATCAGTAGTGATCACTCTGTCGCTATTATCCATCATCGATAGTACAAAATGCATATTGATCAATACGCTATCCAGCACTTTGCATGCCTCAGGGGCTATCAGATTATTCATCAGGTCCGTATTGAGGTCATACTGTTTATCCTCGGCTATCCAGATACTATCTGTATTTATCTTGTATTGTAGCTCTTTGACGCTAGTAGCAGGAAAGAGTAGACTGAATATTTTCTGTTTTGTAGTCGTGAGTTTGAGCACATTCCCGCTGTATTTTACAGCTTGGGTCATGCTTTTGTTTGCCGCGATAATATTTTTATAAGAGCGCTTTGCATTATTATCCCCCGCTGGAATATAAGATTCCATATAGTAATACTTATTGATCTTGCTGAGGTCTTGGCTGATCACGTACATATTCAGGAACTCTTTGCAGTTGGAAAATTTTGAATTCGGTCCACCATAATTAGCAAGGAAGACCCTGAGATACTGGGGTGTGGTCAGCTGCCCGGCAAAATTGTTTATCCTTAACTGATTGATAGCCATTTTACAAGCATCGCATTGGTTTATTACGTTCTCCAGTATGAGGCCCCGGTTATAGAGCACATCATCCTGTAGCTCGTCTAGTTTTTTCATTACTTCATCATGCTCATCTGCTACCTGTCTGGATAGGTTGACTATAGCATTATAAGTTTCTACCTGTGCATTTAGCATCTGCTCTTGCCCTTTGATTAGCTGATTCATTTTTTCATCCAGCACATCTATTTTGCCTTCTATACGGTTTAGAGATTCCATTACTTGTTTATGTCTTTCGGCGGCTGGGTCTGTTTTTGATCCAAACAAACCAGTAAAACTGGCCAAAGCACCTAGATAGTTTCCAGAGGCAAATTGCTGGGCAGCAGCGAAAACAGTACTACCTATCGCTACGCCGCTTTCTATGTCTTTCAGGATTGGAGAGTTGCCGCCTATATGCAGGTTATTCAGAATGGTTACACAGTTTTGTGCACTGTTTAGATACGTTCCCACCGTATTCATGATCTTTTGCCTTTTAGCTTCGATCTCTATTTCTTTCTGCAGCATGCTTCTCTTTGCAGGATCCATGTCTTGAAGCAATCCTCCTTTTAGGGCAGCGAGCTTTTCATCAGGTTGCATTTTATCAAACATAAAGCCCTGAAGAAATTTGACCGCTTCCTGATCCTTGTTGTATTGCTTGTGAAAAGCTTCCAGGTCAGTCTTTAGCTCTTTTTGCTGGTCCACCACAGATTTGAGGGTTTCATTATTTTGCTTCTCCATCTGATAAAAAGACCCAGCAAGTGCATTTACCTGGTTGTGCAGGTCTTTGAGGTCCTGGCCGTGCTCTATCACACCGCTCAGCGCCGTTCCCAATCCTTGCTGTACGATGTTTGTTAGCATTTTGGTTTTGATATCATTGATAATGCCTGATTGCTCGGGGTCGGTGGTGGTATTGCTATTATTAAAGTATCCCACTTCTTCCAAAGCTGTTTTGATCTTGGAAATATCTTTGCTCTGCATTAACTCAGTATATCTGGGCAGGCTTTTATCTTTGATTACATCCAGGCTACGCTTTAGCTCTTCCCTCTGAGATTCCTTCAGCTTTTCGCCCAGGTAATCAAAGAGCTTCTCATTAGCTGCTGCATATATGGGTCCTGCTACCGGTACCTCTTCAATGATTTTGTTTTTGAGCCCATTTGTAAACTTAAGCGTGCCAAAGGCGATATTGGCCTGATCGGCCCGATCGGTACTAGACTTGATAGCCTGCTGCATTGCAGCGTCTAGTTTGCGAGCATCACCAGTAGCAGAGAGCAGTTGATTGTATTTACCGCTCAGCTCACCCAGGGAGATAGTGGGCTGCTGAGCTTTATATGCAGCTTCCAGATGCTGCTTACTATCATTGCAGTATATGGTCACAGCGCAGCTATTCAGGCTGGGGTTTCTGTTTTGTATGATCGCCTTGATCTGATCCTCTGCTTTTTGAGGGTCACTATTCTGCGCACTCGTACCGAGGCATAGACTAGCGAAGGTTATGATTGCTATGACTATTTTTTTCATAATATTCAATGTTTATCGGCTTCTATTAATTTGAGGCGTTCATCCAGTTTTTGCAACACTATATCGTAGTTTTGACTTACTGTCGCCATGATTTGCTTTTGCAATGCGACGGCATACTCTGAGCTCAATACACTGGCAGGGATCTTTGAAAGATAATTCAGTACATCGGTATTGATATCGCCCTTAGCTTTGGCTATCTCATGTTTACTGACGGAGTCTATCTGAGCGTGTACTGTTTGTATTACTTGAGCCAGTTCCGCTTCTTTTAGGCTTTTAGCACGTTTATAAGTAAGTACCCAGGAGTTTTTATGCACGATTGTTGCCTGCATCCCGACATAGGTTGTTTGATTATATGATACCTGGTTTATTGAGGCAAGTTCGTATCCTTGGTTGCCATAATTGTTCGATTTGCTGGTAATCGTATTAGTAAGTGATGATATATCGGGACTATAGTTCTCCGGGATATCTATCACTACAGTTTGATAGTCATAGATGGTGTAGGATGGTAGGGTCTGCGCGAAAGCATTGATAGCAAAAAGTGCCAATGTGATTATGAGGAGCTGTTTCATATATTGGATTGGTGGTTACAAAATTATTGTCCGGATTTAATTTTTTGTAGCTCATTACGGATATCGTCCAGCTGTTTTTGATAGGTCTCTTTCATATATGCCTCTATTTTCTTCTCTAAGGTCTCCGCATACTCACTAGAGAGAATGTTTGCTGGCATTTTATTGAGTGTATTTAGCAGGATGAGGCGCAGTTCAGCTGCACGCTCATCTGCTTTGGCAGTAGTCAATGTATCGATACGGGATTGTACATTTTTTATGATCTGGCTTAGCTCTCCTTCCTTGAGATTCTTTGCCCTTTTAAAAATGCAGTAGATGTATGTGTGATAGCGTAACCCCTTGAATTGACATTGACCTGTACCAGTCTCATCACGGACAAATGTTTCAGCAAAGACAAGTTCCCAGCCATTTGTACCAAAGCCGTTTAGCGCGCCAGCTATATTCGCATCATTAATGTGGTCCACCTTGCTAGTACCTCCCGGATTTTTGGGGTTGCAGCCCATGTCTATGGTCTCTGTACGATACTCGAATGTTACGGGATCTAGTTGCGCATACGATTGCGTGGATCGTGAAAGTATCAGAAGAAGAATTAATCCAGGAAACAATGATCGTAATGAAGGTGTGCTAAGTTTTAGATGAATCATAGTTTGTTTTTTTTCAAATCAACACCGTATTTTGCTCATAATCAATACCCATAAATCGGTATTTAAGCGAAATGAATTGTTTTCTCATTTACTGTGTGGGGGTTGATGGCTGGACGAAAAGGCATGACCTGCCGTGGATAGCCACACCCGTACCAGCCCGGATTTCACCTGTGGTCGGTGTTATCATCGATCCACAGGCATTGCGCTAAACTCACAGTCGGTGATAACACCCGACCACGGGATACAGAATTGGCGTTACCAGTATTTGAATTCCCCTCGGCCGTGCGCGGTTTGCCATCAAGAAACAACCGCATCGCATAGCAAGGTTGGCGGCCACTGTTTGAGCTATCCCGCAGAAAACTGCGGCGACTTCTAAAAGTTCATTAACCTAAATGCCCGTAGTACGCAGCGAGTTTGGCCGGCAGCGGGTGGGCCGGGGTTGTTTTAGGCAAAGTGCGCAGAGCCTTGATTTTTTGTTTCTTTTGGATCAAGCCAAAAGAAAGGGAGCGAACTGGAGCAGCGTACAAGTAATTGAAATTCAAATCCTTTAAGTTTTGACTCCCTGACACCAGACACCAAATCCCTCGAAAACAGAATTGTCCCCCCACACTTGCACTTTTCCACATTTTGTGTATCTTTGCAATCCTTTTTTGAAAAACGCCCCTGAAAAAGGGGCGGGGTGACTAAACATACTGGCTGTGAGAAATCTGAGGGAATTTCAGATCCCATACGTGGGGTTAAGGCTTGGGGTACATCAGTTTGAGT
>CAZNDJ010000105.1:0-12222 GCA_964571705.1 uncultured Chitinophagaceae bacterium | reverse complement strand
CATCGCTTGTGTATTTAGTTATAAATTAAGATACCTAAAGTAGTGAATTTTCCACGAGGAACAAATGCACCGTTTTAGGAAAGCCAAAGGTACTCAATTTATCCAGCGGTACCCGGATAGTGCCTTCTATGTGAACATTTTGCAGCTCAATTCCCTCTACAAAGATAAAGACCGACAGATGGCTCTGATGCGTAAGCTGCTGACTATAAGGCCTGGAGTAGCCCGCCACCGCCACCTTCTGCCCCAGGAAGTCGCTAATCTGCTGCCCGATGTTTTTACGAAGAGGCTTGTCCGACTCTATGTAGGGCAGGATGTACAGCCCCTTCCAGATATCATCCCCACTACGCTTTGATATGATGATCTCTTTATCATCTTTCAGTACCAGGTAGTAGAAGTAGCGCTCCTTCTTCATGATCTTCTTAGACTTCACAGGTAGCTCGCCGATCAGGTCCTTCTGATAGGCCACACACATTTTTGAGAAAGGGCACTCCTCGCACTTCGGACTCAGCGGCGTGCAAACTGTGGCTCCAAAGTCCATGATCGCTTGGTTGTACTCACCCGGATGCTCCGCGCTGATCAGCTCCTGCGCGAGGTGGGAGAAATGCTTCCTCCCATCCGTCGTATCAAAAGGTATATCGATCCCATAGACCCGCGCCAGCACTCGTATCACATTCCCATCCACTACTGCCTGCCGTTCTCCAAAAATGAAAGACGATATAGCTGCCGCAGTATAAGGACCTATCCCTTTCAGCTTTACGATGTCATGATAGGTAGAGGGAAATTCGCCTTTCAGCTCATAGGCGATCTGCTTCGCCGTATGGTGCAGGTTCCGCGCGCGGGAGTAGTAGCCCAGCCCCTGCCATAGCCGCATCACATCATCTTCGGGCGCATCTGCCAGGTCCCGTACGGTAGGATAAGCCTCTTTAAACCTCAAAAAATACGGCAACCCCTGCTCCACCCGCGTCTGCTGGAGGATGATCTCCGATAGCCACACCAGATACGGATCGCGCTCCCCTTTCCACGGCATCTGCCGGTCATTAGAGTTGCGGTTCCACTCGAGGAGGAGTATAGAAAAGCGGTTGGCGTGTTTCAAACCTGTTGAGCGGTGAGTTTTTATATCCAAAAATATTCTTCCAGGCTGTCCACCTGCCATATATCACCCAGGTCCAGCTGATAGTATGTGTAGGTGCCTTCACCTGGTTTGCCATCTACAGTATATGGCCCTTCTACTCGGTAGTCTTTCAAACCCATCTCATACGCGCGCGGGCCGATATTACATCGGTTGCCCTTACCAGCACCCGTTATCCTGCTGGCATAGTTGATAGGCATTCCTATAAATAGCTCCTGCTGGCCCAGGTATCTGCTTTGGATCTTTGCCACATCTATGGTGCCATACTCTACGCCTATTTTCAGACCCGGCCCCTCGTCAGGGAAAGGGAAAATATCGCGGTGCGGGAGCAGATATTCGCGCATCCTGTCTACATCTCTGGCTATACTCGCGCAGCAGGCATAGGTGCTCTCCACATTTTCCAGAAATCCCAGGATAGCATCTCCCATAAATCCCACCACCACGCCATTGTGGCTCTCCACCGCATGTACACTGCCATATAGCACATCACGCACATTGTCGGCTATGCCATCTCCGTCAGATCGCTTTACCATAGAGGAAAAGCCATTGATATCTACGATGATCGCAAAACCTTTGAATCCATCGATCTGCTGCGCAGAAAAGAACATTACTCCAAAGTTTTTATAGGTAGTCGTTTATCCGTCGATTCTTATCCCCTCAGCTCCAGCACCGCCACATTCTCTATATGCGTCGTCTGTGGGAACATATCTACCGGCTGTATCTTCTTGATGTCATACTTCGCGGCCAGCAGCTCCAGGTCGCGTGCCTGCGTAGCTGGATTGCAGCTCACATAGACGATACGCGGCGCGGCCAGTTCGAGCAGCGTCTTCACCACATCCTCATGCATACCAGCGCGAGGAGGATCCGTGATCACCACATCCGGCCTGCCATTGGCAGCGATAAACTCCGGCTTCAGCACCATGCGCACATCACCAGCGTAGAAGGCACAATTGGTCACACCATTCAGCTCTGCATTTTCCTTCGCGTCTTCTATCGCTGCTTCTACCTGCTCTATACCTACCACATTTTTGCAGAGGCCGGATACGTAGAGCGCGATACTGCCCACACCCGTGTATAGGTCATAAACTACGTCCGTAGGCTTCAGATCAGCAAATTCCTTTGCCACATCATATAGCACACGTGCCTGATCAGAGTTGGTCTGGAAAAAAGACTTAGGATTGACCTTAAACTTGTAATCTCCCAACTGCTCCACGATATGATCCTTGCCGCTATATACATAGGTAGGCAGGTCATAGATGGTATCATTGCGCTTGTTGTTGATCACATATTGTAGCGAGGTGATCTGTGGAAACTGCTCCTGCAGGTGGCCTAGCAGCGCCTCTATTTTCTCATCGTCCTGCGAGGTAAACATCACCAGCACCATGATCTCACCCAGAGAGGTAGTACGGATCATCATCGTGCGCAGCAGACCTTCCTGTGTTTTGATATTGAAAAAGCTATAATTATTGGCTATCGCAAAGTCGCGTATTGCCAGTCGGATAGCATTAGACGGGTCACCCTGCAGCCAGCACTTTTTCACATCCAGCACCATCATAAAGCTACCCGGCACGTGAAATCCCAACCCGCGGCGGTCAAACTCCTGCCCACCATCTATCTCATCCTGAGTCAGCCAGCGGCGGTCCGTAAAACTAAACTCCAGCTTATTGCGGTAGAAATAGTCGGACCGGCTTCCCAGTATAGGCTTCACCTCCGGTATGGTCAGCTTGCCTATGCGGATCAGGGCGTCTTCTACGATCTGTGTCTTGTATTGCAGCTGCTCGCTATATCGTATATGTTGCCACTTGCAGCCGCCACAGGTACCAAAGTGCTCACACACCGGCTTTGCACGATGCTCCGATGGTGTGATCAGCGCAGCGATATCTCCCTCAGCATACTTTTTCTTGTCGGTAGTGATGCGGACATTCACTGTATCCCCCGGCACTGCACCGGCTACGAAAAACACTTTACCGTCCACCTTGCCTATACCCAGTCCCTTGGAGGCCATGGCCGTGATGGCCACATTATCTATCTGTTTTGGCTCTTTTTTCATCAGAGCGCAATATTACGGAAACAGCCAGCAAGCGCCAAGAGGCCTACTGCTGGGTAGTGTCGAGTATCTTAAATATCTCCTTCAGGTCAGGAGAGAGTACGAGCTCTATACGGCGGTTTTGGCTACGGCCCTCCGGAGTGTCATTAGATGCCACCGGATAAAACTCTCCGCGGCCTTCAGCTACTACCCGCTTAGGGTCCAGCTTGCCTTCTGTCACCACGATATTGGTCACAGCAGCAGCGCGCATGGAGCTGAGGTCCCAGTTGTTTTTCACTTCACCCTTGGCGGCTGTGTACTGCTTATTGTCAGTATGGCCTTCTACCACGAGTGTCACATCAGTCAGCTTGTTCATGACCTCGGCTACTTTCACGATGGCAGATTTACCTTTCTCATCTACCGCAAAGCTACCTGACTTGAAGAGCAGCTTGTCAGACAGTGACACATAAACTTTGCCATCCTTCTGAGTCACTTTCAGCTCATCACTATTGAATCCTGTAAGAGCGTCGGTGATCTTCTTTTTCAGATCGGATAGGGCCGCCTCTTTGCGGGCTATGGATGCCTCGAGGTCTTTTACCCTCTTCTCTCGCTCTTTCAGCGCGTCAGATAGTCTTTGCAGTTCGGCCTGCTTATCGTTCAGCGTAGCTTCTTTCTCTGCCAGTGCGAGGCTCAGTTTTTCTTTGTCCTTAGAGGAAGATTTGCTTAGGTCCTGATATTGGTTTTTCAGGCTTTCATAGAGTTTATTGGCATCTTCATTGGCTTTGGCCAGGCGCTCAGTCTGCTCTGTCAGGCTCAGGTTTTTATTTTTCAGCTCGCTGATCTGGCCATTCAGCTTATTGATCTGGTCATTCAGGTTGGCTATATCGGCATTGGCTTTATCCAGCTTCTCATTGCAGTCTCGCTTCTCAGCCATGTTCTTCTTAGCCAGCGCTTCCTGCTCGTCAAATTTCTTCTTTGACACCAAACATGATGAAAGACTGATAGATAAGATTATAAAACTAATTAAATACGTTATTTTTTTCATGGAATGAGAATGTTTCCGCTAATGTATGCATCCTCTGTATCCCGCACCACGTCTATCTTGCACCCATTTCCTGTGGACTGTCCTTGATTTAGGTAAATGGCTTTTTTGGCGGAGTTTTTTAGATCAAAATTTGACAAATAGGCATAAAAACATAATTTTACACGACTAGATATACCACATTTTTGTGGTACTATACCCTTTTCACCTTGTAAGCAATGAAGAAAACCCTACTCACCATTTTTGCATCAGTCGCACTATCAGCGGCTTATGCTCAGACTTTCTACAATAACGGCGCTCCCGTAGCCGTGACTGCCGGTGGTGTCATGATCGTAAAATCTGACAATATCACTACTGGCTCAGGCTCTCTGGAGAATGCAGCCTCTGGCTCGCTGAAGAATGCCGGTACTGTCGTGATCGAAGGTAGTTTTGTCAATACGCTCGGCACAGCAGATGGCGCTGGCACCAATACCGGAAAGTACTTCGTACAAAAGGATTGGGTGAATAATGCCACCTGGACTCCTGATCAGTCATGGGTCACGCTGTATGGCACAGATCAGAATATCTCCGGCACAAGCGCCAATACATTCTACAACCTCACAGACTCTACACCTGTAGGCCTGGGTACCAAGAGGCAGACGGATGGCGATGTGACGGTGACCAACTCTCTCTGGCTCTCCGGCTCAGAGCATGGTACAGGGTCTTTCTGGCTCAATGTGACCAATGCAGACCCCGCAGCTATCGTTCAGAATACCGTTAACACAGGTTTTGTGAGCAGCACCGCAGGTGGCCGCCTGACCAGAAATACCGATCAGAAAGCAGAATACATCTTCCCTACAGGTGTCAATAACGGCGGCGTAGCAAAAATACGCGAGGCATCTGTCGTACCTGCCAATACTCAGGCCAGGTACTACAAAGTACGCTACTCTGAGAATGTGCCTACTACCACTACGACCACAGATGATGGCTATGACACCATCAAGAAGTCTGGTGGTATCCAGACCGTAAATGATGTTTTCTATCATATCGTAGACGCATCTGACAATTCTCCTGCAGATCTCTCTATATTCTCAGACCAGATAGCAGATGGCCCATGGGCATCTATCGGCATGTGGACTGGCACCCCATCTCAGTGGGTGAATATGCAGCAGGTAGTAGCGACTCCAGGCCAGACAGGCTCAGGTCGTATCAAGTTTACCAAGAGCGCCTGGACACCGGCTGTGAATGACTCTGTATTTGCACTGGTAGATACCATTCCTATCAAGAGGGATTTCACTTTTCCTACGGCTTTCCTGCCCGGCGGTGTAGGTGTGCCTGTTGAGAATACTTATTTCACTATCATCAATCAGGGCGATATCGTCATGCTCGATGAGCTGAGCGTATTCAATCGCTGGGGTGAAATGGTATTTGATAGCAAGCGCGATGGCACAGACAAGTGGGATGGACAATACCACGGCAAACTACAGGACCAGGGCAACTATGTCTACCTGGCCAAGGTGCGTAATAAGCAAACCAATAAGGAGTACCCTACAGTGACAGGCAATGTAGCACTGGTCTGGTAAACCTGATCTGAAACCCTAAACCTAACCATAAGAGAAACTTGATAATGAAGAAACTTTATTTAGCCACCCTTGCTGCTCTGACCTTTTTCTCCGCAGTAGCTCAGGATGTACACTATACTCAGTTTTACAATACTCCCCTCACTACTAACCCTGCTCTCACAGGTGTAGTACCGGGCAACTATCGGATCGGTGCTATATATAGGAACCAATGGTTTTCCGGAGTCAATAATGGCTTTTTCAATTCACCTTACCAGACGCCTTCTATCTCTTTTGATATGCCTATTTCCCTCGGGGCTTCGGGCAAGGATGTGGTAGGTGTAGGAGCCTATATTCTCTATGATGCTGCAGGTGCCAGCTCTTTCCAGACTTTCAGCCTGGTAGCTTCTGGTTCTTATATCCGCCACCTGAGCCCAAATCATCAGCTCTCTCTGGGTCTGCAGGTAGGCTACACACAGACCGGATACAAAAACCCTCAGTTTGCCAGCCAGTATCAGGGCAATGAGTTTAACCAGAACATAGCCAGCGGCATCAACCTGCAGCCAAATGTAAAATATGCAAACCTCAATGTAGGCCTGCTCTACTATGGCAAACTGACGAGCAAAATAGCCCTCTACCTTGGTGGTACTATCTTTAATACTGCTGTACCTAAATACAACCTGAGCACTAATACTGACAAAAGGACACTCTACCTCCGTGGCAATATCTCCGGTGGTCTGGATTTCACACTTGGCCGCCGCTTCCACCTCCTGCCGTCTGTGCTCTGGATGAAGCAGTCTGTAGCTAATCAGCTCAACGCAGGCCTCGGCTTCGGCTATGATATCAATATGCGTACAAACCTGACCCTCGGCATCTACAGCAGGTCTAATGATATCATCACAAAGGATCATCAGGCAGAGTCAGCTATCGCCTATGCAGCCTTCCAGATCAAGGGTTTCAAACTCGGCGCCAGCTATGACTTTACAGTCAATAAGTTTAAGAATGCAGGTCCGGGCACAGGTGCATTTGAGATATCTCTGATGTACATAGGCCTGCCTAAAGTTTACAGCCTGAAAGAGACACTCTTCTGCCCTCGTTTCTAAGCTTATTCAAACCTGCTATAATGAAAGCCGCTCTATCCGGGCGGCTTTTTCATTGGACATAGGCCTGTGGATTGCGCTATAGCCAGACTACGGGTTTTCTTTAGATTTGTGAGAAACAGTATAGAAATGGCCAAGTGCAATATATCCATCCATATAGGCAATGTGAAGAATCGTAAGGAACTGATGGAGAAAGCCCAGGCAGCCATCACTCACCATGGCGGCAAGCTGGTGGGAGATGAGGCAGCCGGCACCTTTGAGCTGCCGATACTGATAGGTCATATCAATGGCAACTATACCATCTCCGAGCATACATTTGACCTGGAGATCACCCACAAACCACTTCTGGTATCCTGCAAGCGTATAGAGGACGAACTCACTAAGTACCTCAACGAGTAAGGAAAACTCAGATCCGGGCTAAGAGCTCTGCCCGTCTCAAGGCAATTTTGCGCATAGAAAAATTCTTTCACCTAAAACCAATTCTATGCGTATCAGCTATTCCCTCATTCTGTTTCTTACAGTCTTTGCACTCATTGGCACTTCGTGCAAGAAAGGCACAACCGACTATAAGTGTACCACCTGCGCCTCAGGCCCGGCAGCCATCGCGGCTAATGATCAAAGCGCCAAAGGTGTGTATAAGGGAACCATAGTCGGCTCCACAGGCACACTGCTTATCAATATTGCAAATACCGATAGTACTGTCACGGCAGTCCTCACCCTGGATGGGCAGACCGTGACACTCAGCGCTACTGGCCCATACATGGCCGGCCAGCCATTTTATGGTACATTCTCCGGCACTGTCGCTGGTCAGCAGGCTTCATTTACTCTGACAGTAGATGCAGATGGCAGCGACCCTGCTATCACAGCCATCAATATCCCTGGCCATACAGGCGCTGTGATAATAGTATATAAAGAGCTATCTGCCAGTCAGATCATGTGCTACGAAGGCACCTACACAGGGCAGAATAGCGGTGTATTTAATATGATCATCAATACCGGTGCAAATACATGGAAGACAATAGCAAAGGATGATAATGACAATACGGGTACAGTAGTGTCCGGTACGGTCAGTGGTACCGCTGTCAGCTGTAGCAGCTGTATAGGGGGTGCCGTCGGCAGCAGTGTATCCGGCAGTATATCAGGTGATAATATAAGTGGCTCCTGGAGTGATGGTCAGGGCAGCAGCGGCACCTGGACCTGCCACCGTACCCTCTAGATTCATACCATATCCGCCTCGGTTACCTTTATCCGGGGCGGATTGGGTATTCGTTTCATACTCAGCATCCGCAGAAAGATGCCTGCAAAGTGGGAATAAGAATTTGTGGTGCAGGTGTCAAAATCCTTTTGTTGTTTTTTAGTGAAGGGTTTGTCCAGGTACTGCAGGTCATACACCGCGCTCACAGATGAAAAAAGAGCAGGATACGTAGATGTCGATCTTGTCATCTTTCTGCTCCGCAGAAATTTCAGGTTTTTCATAGCCAATAGCTTGGCATTCTCGGGATGCCCCCTCAGATAGGCCATGGCATTTTCAAAAAACAGTAGCTGGATGAGATATTGCTGCTGTCGGTGCTTGTGGAGCAATTCACGGCAGGCCACTATATGCTTGGCAGCCTCATCTAGCTGGCCCATATGCATATAGTAGCACATGATCTGCAGGTGGCACATCACCCGCACGTCGGCATCTGACTTCTCACTCGCTTCCAAAAAGTGAGCATCGATCAGTTCTCTGGCTACATTATATTTACCTAGTGTGAGAGCCACCTTGAAGAACCTGCTTTGGCTGGATAACCGGATGTTAGGTTTTTTATTAGCTGGCATCAGCAGTCCTTCAAATATTTTGTAAGCCTGCTCGTATCGTCCTGCATAGCTCAGTGCCTCGGCTTTCATTAGTTGCGGCTCTGCCCATTCTTTGTCAGTGAACAAGTGCCTGTTTTCGGTGGTCACCTTGATGTCGTCATCCATGCTCTCCACGGCTTTTAGCTGCTGGTTAGTACAGATAAAAAACATGGCAGAGATCCGCAGTGCATGGTGCAGTGACATAGGATGGTTTAGTGCCCTTGCATCGCGCTCCAGCTTTTCCACCTTTCTTTCCAGCGCTGCTATTACCTTCGGGTCATAGAGGCTCATATCCATAGTAGCCAGTGATATTGCAGCATATAGTGCATCACATTGTATCCGGATATATTGCTCCGGATGCTCACCCGGGTCTAGCAGGTGTAGCATGCGGGCGGTATAGTACCGGATACTATCCATATTGATATGCTTCGTATCAGTCCGGGTCACTACGTCGCAGCATTTTATGTAAAACTCCCGAAGTACTGCCGGATCTCTGATTTGCTTTTCTGACAGTCGCATCTGGTGGAGTATCAGTGCGTGAGGTTTTTCTGGCAGATTGCGCACCAGCAGAAACTGATCATATGCATCTGTACCTGCCAGATGCAGGATGATTTTTTTCATTACTACAGAGCATATCTTTTCCAGATGGCTTTGGGTCAGGTTCAGCTGCTTCATGGCCAGGGCCGAGGGAAAAGATTTGCTCCTCCGCTTGGCCAGCGAAAAGTCGAGCACCTGCTTTTCGCGGGTGGCCAGATGCAGGAAACTTAATTGCTTTATCTGGTCTTCTTCCAGCCTGTATAGCAGGTCATGCAATAGCGCCATTATAAGTGTACTGGTGGTTTAGATGGCATAAAAGGAAAACGCTGTATCCACAAGGCATTCAGGCCTTTTTTAGGGTAATTTTTACCCCAGAGAACGCATGCTGAAAATTAACTAAATCTTTAACGAAATTAGAGGAAACTCCGCGTAAACTTTTTCTGCCTTATTCGTAATTTTGGTATATGCGATTTATAAAAGGAGTAGTGGTAGCCGGCGGTTTAGCCGCGGTCGGGGTGCTTTGCATGAGTTTCCTGCATCGCCCGTTTTATAGCGATAAGTATAAGATATACTTTGATGAAAAGCTGATCAAGGGCAAAGAAGACTTTCTGGCCAAGCCGGTCACAGATGTCAAAAGCCACACCCGGCCCAATGTGATCGTGATTCTGGCGGACGACCTCGGAGCTACGGACCTCTCCCTCTATGGCAATAAAACAATCACGACCCCTAATATAGATAAGCTGGGGCAAGAGGGTGTCGTATTTACTGAGGGCTATATATCCTCTCCCGTATGCTCACCCTCTCGCGCAGGGCTGCTCACCGGGCGCTACCAGCAGCGCTTTGGCCACGAGTTTCAGCCTAACCATCGCTACCTGCACAATATGGCGGAGTACTATGGCTTTAAGATGTTGCCTCGCTTCCGCCCGCTCACCCCTATCAAAGAGACCGACGTCCCATCTACAGAGGATCGCCTCCGTCAGGGCCTGCCGCCATCAGAGATCACCCTGGCAGATATGCTGAAGCGGTACGACTACTCCACCGCTATCATAGGCAAGTGGCACCTCGGGGCCGCAGACTTTGCCAAGCCATGCGCCCGTGGGTTTGATTATCAATATGGTTTTTACGAGGCCTTTACCCTCTATGCCCCTGCCAGCAATCCTGACGTCGTCAATACCCATATCAGCCGCGACTATATAGACCAGCATGAGTGGCAGACTGCCGAGGGGCGCCGTGGCAACTGTGCCATTCTGCGCAACTGCTGCGAGGAAAAAGAAGAGAACAAATACCTGACAGACAAGCTGACCGACGAAGCTATATCATATATAGACCGCAGCAAAAGCGGCCCGTTCTTCCTCTACCTGCCCTACAATGCACCACACGCCCCCCTGCAGGCCATGAAGAAGTACTATAATATGTACTCCAATATAAAGGACCCGGTCAAGCGCACCTACGCCGCTATGATCAAAAACCTCGATGACCAGGTGGGCCGCCTGCTCCGGCACGTAGACAGCCTGGGCCTCACAGACAATACGATGATCGTCTTCCTGAGTGACAATGGCGGCGTATCATATAATGGTACTACAGACAATGCCCCGTTTAAGGGTGGCAAGTTCACAAACTTTGAGGGCGGTATCCGTGTACCTTTTATGATGAAATGGAAAGGGCACATACAGCCCGGTACCGTATATCATGAGCCGGTCATCTCTCTTGATATATTTGCCACGGTAGCCGCAGCCGTCAATATGGACTTGCCCTCAGACAGGAAATACGACGGTGTAGACTTAGTACCCTTTGTCACAGGTGACAAGAAAGAAGCAGCTCACAATGCCCTCTACTGGCGCAGCGACTTCAATAAAGCCATCCGCAAGGGAGACTGGAAACTCATTATCAATGAATATGATAATACTACCCTGCTATATAATATAAAGGAAGACAAAGAAGAGAAGCACAACCTGGCCAGTCTCAAACCGCAGGTGGTCGAGGCACTCACCAAAGACCTCTCTGGCTGGGAAAAGGAGCTCATCAAGCCCCTCTGGCCCCGTGTGGTCAACTATGTATATAAGGACGACGAGGGAGGCAAGTGCGTTTTTGCCTTCTAAAGGACCGTCTACAGCATATATAGATAAGGGAGAGCCACGGCTCTCCCTTATTATTTTCAGGAAGTGCGCATTTTTTTGAAGAAAAATGAATAGCCCCCAAACCCAATGATAGTAAGGCTTTCAGCCCCGTTTAGCCCCCATCCCTCAGAAACTATTTGTTCTTTTTTTTACTACAGCCCTTGCGGATTTGCAAAAGGTTTGTACATTTGCACTCCCCAAACGGACACAACGACGTTCTTTTGATACTTGTCCAGGGGAATAAAACAGGTACAGCGTAGTGATACGCACCGTCTCAATGGTAAAGCACCCGGTTCTTCCGGAGTCCACTGCACATCAGAGACCCCGCAGCTTCCGCAGCTGAAAAACAGAAAAAACTTTCACGAAAGTTTGGAGATTAAAAAAAGCTTCTTACTTTTGCGTCCCGCTTCTGAAAAGAACGGCACAATGAAAACAAAGCGTAGCGACTACGCGCCATACACTTGGCAAAGCATCCTGCTCGACAGGATCCACCGCACATCTGATCTGAGAGGGCTCATGTAGCTCCAGTTTTCAGTCACACGGCTGAAACAAAAAGAAAAAATAATTTCTGATAAAATTTGGAAGTTCGAAAATAACTTCTACTTTTGCGTCCCGTTTCGCAGCAAGCGTCACGAACGAATCTAAAGCGACACTGAAAAGGTAAGTGAATTTGGAGACAAAACACCGACCACAAACTTGACAAACGAAGCTATCGAAAGGTAGCGGATCAGTCAAAAAAGTTCTTTGAAATATAGGTAAGAAACATAGATAACTAGATAAGGTATCCAAGCAAAATCAATAATCATTTCCTTTATTAGTTAGGAAATCAACTCTTTTACTACGGAGAGTTTGATCCTGGCTCAGGATGAACGCTAGCGGCAGGCCTAATACATGCAA
>CAZNDJ010000104.1:0-12248 GCA_964571705.1 uncultured Chitinophagaceae bacterium | reverse complement strand
AAGGCGAAGCTCCTGCAGCAGAATAATCAAACAAATGGCTGATCATACATCAGTAGGAATACTCAGAAAGCCCCACGGACTCAGTGGGGCTTTTAATTTTACCCTGACCCGTGAGCTGAAGTCGCTGAAGAAGTATCCGGCTCATTTTTTCATAGCGGGCAAGGGAGGCTTTGTGCCATATTTTGTAGCATCCTTTGACCTGAAGGATATCTTCACGGGCTTGCTCACCTTTGAGGAAGTGACTACGGTAGAGATGGCTAAAATGCTGACTGGCAGTGAGCTATATCTGGATGAGAAATCGGTCGGTTCCCTGTTTAAGAAAGATCAGGATGACTATGGATTCTTGATAGGCTATGTGGCCTGGGATGGGGACCGGGAGCTGGGGCCTGTCACAGAGATAGAGGAGATGCCTGGCCAGGTACTGGCTGTGCTGGATGTATCTGGCAGTGAGGTGATGGTGCCGCTGGTAGATGACCTGGTATCAGAGATAGACAAGCGAAAGAAAAAGATCATTTTCACCCTGCCCGAAGGACTGGTATAGCCCCCATTTCAAAACTTTAGTAAGACTTTAGTGTATCAAGGCATTAGGTTCAGGTCACTTCTGATCCTGTTGGAGATGTTCTGTGCTCGTACCCATCTGCAGCTCCTGCTGGCGGATCATGTAGTCCCAGTTCTTATGCCCGTCCATGTTATATTCCTCTATGGTACAGATGCGGTTTCCGGGCTGACCGGTTACTTTGATCCTGCCATAGTTCTTGTGGAATAGGACGGTGCCTGCTACCCGGTAGCGATTGTGGCTGGAGTAGTTGCTCGGGTCCATGGGGCTGGTGAGCGGCGAGCAGGTGAAATCATAGAATGGGTACCCCTTCCACACGTGGCGGCTCATCTCACTGTAGTGCATATCTCCACTGAGGAATACTACTCCTTTGATATTATTGGTAGCTATGAAGTCCAGCAGGGCGTCGCGCTCCTTGGCGTACATAGCATAGCACTCGCCATGGTTATCCTCGTTTAGCACCTGAGAGCCTACACAGATGAACTTGAAAGAAGCATCGCTGCGCAGCAACTTGCGCTTGAGCCAGGCTGACTGCTCGGGACCAAAGAAGGAACCTGTATCACAGGCCTCATCGCGCCACCAGCGGTCATCCGTCATAAAGAATTCGGTATCGTAATATTTATAGTTGAAGTATGTCTGGTGTATGCTGTCTTCGTATGGATTGACCCAAAAACCGCGGAAAAGGACCAGTGAAGTGTCTTTCAGCGGGAAATTGCGATCTGCATCATTAGGACCATAATCATGATCATCCCAGATGGTGTACTGTGGCATAGATGCCAGGAAGTTATTGAGCAGTGGGTATTTGATACGGGTCTTGAGATTGCAGGCATACATCTTTTCGTAGCTGGAGTGTTCCTTGCCCATGTAGTATATATTGTCGCCCAGCCAGATCATAAAGTCGGCCTTTGTCTTGGCCATACTGTGAAAGATGCGCACCGAGGCGCCGGGCAACACTGCCTTCATGATACCCAGGCTGAGATAGGCGCAGGAGCCTACCAGAAAGTCAATGTCTTTGATCGTATCACCTATGGTGGTAAAGGCGCAGTCAGGTATGCGGAGGGGCGTGCGCAGCCCCTCTGTAGTGACGGTATAAGTATGACCCGCCTCCAGGCTCTGAAAGTCGAGTGACAAGGCCGTGTCACCCTTGCTATCGGCCAGCTTGAATGCTTTGGATGGGAGGGATTTACTTTTATTAAGTGTATCGGTCAGTGTCACGCTGAAACCGCCAGATCCTTTGTATGCCAGCCATACCTTGGCAGACGTTTTGGTCACGGATCCGGCGAATGGCCCTGCCAGAATTTTGGCAGTCGTGGTGTCCTGACCTATAGCAGAGGTGGAAAACCATAGCAAAAGCAATGCGCAAAGGCAGTATTTCATCGTGGGCACAGCAGGTGAGCGGAAGTGAACTGCAATAATATCGACTTATCCCGATTAATCAGTACGGCCTCATGGTCATTTAAGTTAGCTACTATAAAATATCGGCGAAAGGATGTTATGTCAGGTCGCCTTTGGTTTTGAGTTTCTTCTTATGCATAAAGGTCCGGGCCATGGCCTTCACAAATCTGATACCGGCCGTCGGCTTCTTAGCAAAAGAAATCCGCTCTACGCGTTTCATGTAAAGGGGTTTGCGCTGTTTTTGGGCCTTTGTGATAGTGCTGGAGTGGGGGATGGTGACTGCGCCTACCACGTGGTCATCCTCATCTACGATGCTCATACGCACAGACTCCCGGCCATAGATATCTATCTGGCCAAAGGCATTCTTATAGTTCTTATTGTGGATGCCATTGCCACCACCATTCCAGAGGTATTTTTTGATATTGGGATAGCCGGAGACGGAGCCTATCAGATTCATGTAGTGTGCCAGTACTGTCCCCGTCACAGAGAGGCCGCTGGCATTGACCTCCGGCAGGCCAGCGTTGCGCCCGTCATCTACTACATTGTGGTGGGTGTCGCCGCTGATCACTAGCACATCTTTGATACCATTGTCACGGATATAGGCCAGCAGATCCTCCTGGCTGGCCGGGTAGCCTGCCCAGTAGCAAGACCACGAGGAGGAGAGGCGAAAGCCTGTGCCTTGATCGGCGATCTCCAGATCCTGGTAGTGGATACCGAGATCGATGAGATGGCGGAGATTCTTATTGAAGGGAACTCCCATCACGAGAAACTTCCAGTCTGCGGTAGAGTTTTTGAGCCCATTTTTCAGCCACTGCATCTGCTCGTCACTGATTATTTTGTGCTGCGGACCTGGGTCAAAGGTCCAGTGATTGGCCACCGAGTCATAGTGGAAACCGCGTACATTCAGCTCTGCGTCCTGGCGCGTATCGAGCACAAAGAACTCTGCATTGCCCATACGGAAGCTGTGATAGATGCCGTGGCTGGTATCTGCCAGCGGATAGGCAGGATAGTAGTGCATATAGCCCTGTATCACATTGCTGCGCCATTTGCACAGATCAGAGTCGATGTCAAAGTAGTTGACAATGCCCTTCACCGAATCCTCGCGGTACCTCGCGGCGCGCAGGTGCTCGTGGATGCCCATGCCTGTGCCATCATGATTGTCTGCCACGTAGTCTATGAGCGTGTAGGGCAGCATCTCTTTCATTGACTTCTCGGTATAGCGCTTTTGATAACCCTTGAAGATGAACTCCTCGGTGGTGGGATAGCCTGGCACCATATAGTCGGGATAGGTCCAGTCACCGGTGTGGATGAAGACGTCGGGCTTGTGCCGGGCCATGACATCGTAGGCCTTCATATTCTCTGTTTCCTGACATGAGCCGGTGGTGATAGTATAATGCCTGCGGGTGCCCTCTGCCGGCCAGGTGGTGAAATTGCCTTGACGAATATCGGCTTTGCCATCTATCACTATGTGGTAATAGTACCGGGTATCTGGCGAAAGGCCATGTACATCTACCAGCCCCCGATTATGCAGCGTGGCATCTGTGGTGGCAGGGTAGACTGTAGCTGCACTGAAAAAAGAATCACGTGCTACCTCCAGCCGGAATGACACCGGCCTGCCAGTGAAAAACAAGATGCGGACACTGGTGTCGGTCGCTGCGCCGAGTATGGGAGCATAGAGTATATCCTGCGCAGATGACGATAGGGCCAGGCATAGCGCCAGAAGTACTCCGGTGAGATGTTTCATGCGATGGGAGATTGATGGCTAATATATCGACATTGAGATAATTCATTTGTCCGGTCGCTGAGATTATAGCACATTTGACAGATGGAGTTTTCATCAGAGGAGATAGTACTCATCCGCGAGCAGGCCTCACAGGCCGAGCAGCGCTGTGCACTGAGCAGTGAGGTGCTGGATGTGATCTATCGTCATAGGCTTTTCAAACTGTTTGTGCCGCAGCGGCTGGGTGGTGCTATGCTTCCATTGCCAGAAGCGGTCAGGGTGTTTGAAGAGTCTTCGCGTATAGATGGTAGCTTCGGCTGGCTGGTCACTATAGGATCAGGCGGTGGGTACTTTGCCGGTGTCTTCGCTCCTGAGATGGCTACGAGTTTATTTGCGCCAGCAGATGCTGTAGTGGCAGGGAGTGGCTATGTGAGCGGTGAGGCAGAGTGCATAGATGGAGGCTACCAGGTGTCCGGCTCCTGGCGCTACTGCAGTGGTGCTGATCATGCCACCATATTCACAGCCAACTGCAGGATACAAGGAAGCGATCAGGTACGGTCTTTCATATTCACCAGAGATCAGGTCACTATCAGCCACGACTGGGATGCACATGGTCTCAGGGCCACAGGCAGTCATACTATACAGGCCGACAAAGTTTTCGTACCATGGCAGATGACCTTTGATATTGCTAATGGCAGGCGATCTGACGATGCTGTGATCTATCGCTATCCGTTTATACCTTTTGCCGAGGTGTCTTTTGCCTCAGTATGCGCTGGTATATGCAGGCACTATATGGAGGAAGCAGATGCTATGACTCAGCCATATGGGCGGGCAGAAAGTGCTGAGAGCCTGAAGCGATACCAAACAGTGATGAGCGTCATCCACGTCCAGCAGCAAATACTGGCGGCTGAGATTCAATCCTTCTATCGCGCACTGGAACTGTCCTGGCAACTCATACAAGAGGAGGGCATGGTGTCCGAGGCTGTATATGAGGAGGTGGGCAATCGATCACGCGTACTCACCAGTGTAGCGCTCACTACAGCTCAGACTGTGTATCCGTGGCTGGGCCTGAGCGCTGCCATGCAGCACACCACGATCAATCGTATCTGGCGGGACCTGCATACGGCCTCACAGCACATTCTTCTGAAGGATTTTTGATGAGTGCTGTTCTTTTCGTTTTTTGATAAAATACTTCGGGTCGAAATTGATGCCCAGGTGGACCTGGACATATGGCATATATACATTGCCTGCAAACTCAATATTGGCAGGAGCGCCCTCCAGATATGCGATAAGTGAGAGGTGGGATGGAAGTTCCTTGCGAATCCCAAAGGCCATAGGAGAGATATTTATAAATCCGTCATAGAATTTAAAGCGGCCATAGCGGTCATATGAGCCACCGCCTGGACCCAGCCCCCCATGGCTATACTCATGGCCTCTACCCATATAACAGTTGAACCCTGTACTGACGCCAAACTGGAAGAACATGCCAATACGATGGCCCCACGACCACCTGAACCAGAGTGGTATCTCAAACCTCGTATGCACTCCATTATCCATGGTGCCCGATGCGTAATAGTCTATCCTGGAGTAGCTGAAATTGTGTGCATTCATGACCTGTGCAGCCAGGCCGACGAGCAGGGAGAAATTGCGGTGAGGTTTGCAAAACTCAGGCATAAAAGACAGGCCGGCACCATAGACATACTGTGCCTGTGCGCCGGGTATCTGGGGCTGCTGGGCATACATGAGCAGTGAGCCACAGGCCTCGATCCGGGTATAGCTACTGCTTTTGGCAGAGATCCATCGGCTGGTGTACCTGTCGCGCACCACGATAGCTGCCTCGCGCCTCACACTATCTACCTCTGCACCTGGTACACTGATCATGCTGCCACCGTATATTTCGATCTGGTAGGTGGCGGCTCCGGGTGGGCTCTGTATCCGGCCCCGGTATATACTGCCACTGTGTACATAGATCACATCCTGCAGGTCATCATCCTGAGCGAGGCCAGATAGTACCGGAACCAAAGCAAGTAAGAGGAGAAAATATCTAATCGTTTTCATAGTAAACATTAAAAGCAGATGCCGATATCAAATGAAGGAATGATCATAACACTACTACCGCTGGAGTAGCGATGCGAAACACCGCCACTGCCATCGGGCTGATAGTCATCCCGGCTGAAAGAAGCCTGCTGCACGGTGAGGTGCGCACCGATGCTAGGGTACACACGGCGATCATAAAACTTGACCCCAAAGCCTGCTGCGCCCATGACGCCGCCGTGCAGTCTGACCGTGCTGCCATAGCTATTATTAATACCAGAACTGCCGATGTATGAGTATCTGTACTGATGGAAACCTCTGATCCCTATACCATAGCCGGCGGAAAGGCTGTAGTAGGGCGTGATGCGGCTGCGAAGGATATCGCCTCCGAAATGCAGGTAAACCGGGGCATAGCCACCGGTGCAGTTGTACACAGCATCTGTGAGGGGGAAAGGAAGGATATAAGCGTGTAAACCCACACCTACCCCTACCGAGGCATAGCGGCTAAATTTATAACCATTGATGACATCGATGCCAAACTCTATCACTGTATGCAGATGTACCTGCATGTAATAGCCCTTTGCTCTATAACGATAAAACCGCGAATAGGGAGTATAAACCTGATAGCGGCCATCAGTAGTATCAAACTGGTATTGCAACCTCGGATGGCTGCTTTTATCTTTGTACAGATCTGCCACCTCAGCGTACGGGATGGCTATCACATTGCCTCCCAGTATTTCTATTTTGTAAAGACTATCGGGGATGATCTCAACGATCTTGCCGGTATAGCTGTTGCCGTTTTTGAGCGTGAGGATGTCGTCTACCTTCCATCTTTTGCCCTGAGCCATGGCATGCATCGTGAAGGGCATCAGTAGCAGGAGTAAATACGTTTTTAATGCGTTCATAGGACGTGAAGGTAAACCTTATATATTAAATTTTCGAAAGGCAGCGGAGCTACATTTTCTTGCGAATACCACCGAGCATATACACGAAACGGAAGGTAAAGAGGTTGTTGTACTGCCCGTTTACCCTGGTGCCGTCTTGCGCTCCGCGTACTTTCAAGACGGAATAGCGATAGATGAAACCCAGGCCGTAATGCTTTTTGATAAAAATATGCACACCACCAAAGGCAGATAGCGCAAACTGCCGTGGCTGGCCGAGTGGGGGAGTTTTGGTCACATTGATGCCGTCATAGTCCAGCTCCCGGTAGCGCACCATAAATCCGGGTATCAGTCCGCCGCCTACCATCACTATATCGCGGTAGTGTGCATTCAGAGCTATAGGAGTCTCGACGTAGTCCCACTGTACCTGATAGCGTCGCGAGATGAGGTCTGTGCCAGGGAGGCGCGCACGGGCACCCTGCATGCTATAGTGGATCTCCAGGCTGGTAGATACGTACGGGTGAAATCGTGCCATGACACCAGCACCAAAGGATGCCCCCAGGTACTTGTATCCCCACTCCTGATCGCCGTCTACCTGGCAGGCATTGAGGCCCGCGTGGAAGAGGCCACGGAAGACGCCAAGGTCATGGATGTCGTATGTCCCAGCTTTGGCTTGTATTTTTTGCTTAGCTGATTTTGGGGAGCGGACCGGAGCTATGGCATTGCCGTTCTCATCTTCCTCTTCAGATGGGAGGGTGGTAGCTACAGTAGAGTCTTGCTGCGGCTGCTTTTTCTTTTTATGAAGGTCAATGCTGATAGTGCCATTTTTGTAATCGGCCTGCGCACCCGCCGCGAAGCATAGGCACATCAGAAAGACAATGACGAGGTGACGAGGCATCTGATCAAAGCTCCATTTTCATCAATACTGCAAAGTGGTCGGAGAGGTCTTTGTGCGCCTTGCTCCAGGGCTGCATAAAGCGCCTGACGCAGCGCACCACACGCCCAGCCTTGAACCCATTGGAGCGGTAGAAGACATAATCTATGAGATTGCGCTTGTCCGGGCGGTAGGTGTCCATGTCATTCAGCAGGTGGTCTGAGGTGGCCTGGAGCTCGCCAGTGATATCTCCGTCCTCTACCTCCATACACTGGATCAGGCTAGGGTAGAGGTCTGTGGTATTCTTGCGTGTGTTAAAGTCACCTGCGGCAAACTGGGGTTCGCCATTTACTGCGTGTTTTTTCAGCAGGGCTCCGGCCTCTTTGTACTGGCTTATTTTCAGTTCATTGCCGCCGCCGGCCTGCATATGCGTACCCAGCACCTGAAACTTCTGGATCGGATGCTGCACCTCTGCCAGCAGGCAGCCTTTGCGCCCTGCGCAGTCTATGCCCTTGCACTGGGTATAGCGGATGCTCTCCAGCTCCTTGATGGGATATTTGCTAAACATGAGGACACCGCCAGCTTTTTTAAACGTAAAAACGACATGGTTTTTATAGCCCGCGGTATAGGGATATTTTTCTTTGAGCCTTTTGCGCAGGATGCGTATGGCCAGGCCATCAAAACCCTCCTGAAAAACGATGACATCCGGGTTCTCTTCTATCAGTTTGGCAGGGATCAGTTTGGCGCGCTTGACTGGGTGGTGCTTGATACTGACCGCAAAGCGGGGCAGCATTTTAATATTGTATGTCAGGATGCTGATCTCGCGCGGGGTAGGAGTGATGGTCACAGTATCACTGATACCTGCCGTGGCAGAGGTCAGGCTGGTGGCCAGTATGCAGATCAGCAGGAGATATTTCATGACAGAGCGTTTAGCCAAAAATACTTTTTCGATGTGTGCGAAAACGTTAAATTTCAACAGGAAAGCATTATTAATTCACATGTGTCAAAGAATTGTCATTTTAATGCTCTGGCCCTTGTTTTGGCTATTTATATAGTTAGATTTGTTGACGTTTTATTATCAATCAAAAACCGAAAAAGGTGAAGAACATTTTTACTTCTCTCGTCGTATTCATGGCGGGTGTTTCTATAGCCTCAGCCCAGACGCAGGGCTTCAGCTGTACTGCCGGTGAGGAAACCAAGAAACAATACGCAAAGCATCCCGAGCTCCTGACTGTAAAGGACCAGCTGGATGCATTTACAAAGGACTATGTGCGCCAGCAGCAGCAGCGCAGGGCATCAGGCCAGCGTGTGGTGAATGACTCGACCAAGATCATCCCGGTTGTTTTTCACATACAGCATGATGCCGGTGTAGAGAATATCTCCGATGCTACCGTATTCACCGAAATGGCGCACTGGAATGAATACATGCAGGCCCGCAACCCTGAGCTTTCTTCTACTGATTCCAATTTCGTACCGCTGATCGGTAATCCTAATATCGAATTCCGTCTGGCTCAGATAGATCCTAATGGCAATCCTACTAACGGTATAGAGCGTATCTATACGCAGTCTACCTACCTGGGCAATAACAATACCAAGCTGGATCCGTGGCCGCGTGACAAGTACCTGAATGTCTGGCTCACAAAGGGCATAGACCGCGATGTGACCTTCTATGGTACACTGGCCTACTCTATGTATCCATCCAGCGTGGCTACATATACCAATAATGATGTGATAGACGGGATACTCTCTAAGTACTTTGTAGTAGGTACTACTGCTCAGTTTAGCCGCCCTACGCTGGCGCATGAGTGCGGCCACTGGATGAATCTCGAGCATACCTGGGGCAATACCAATGCACCAGAAATAGACTGTGGCGATGATGATGTAGATGATACGCCTATCACCAAGGGTAATCAGAACACCTGTATCCACTACCTGAAGGTGTGCAACCCGCCTATAGTGGAAAACGAGCAGAATATCATGAACTATGCTGACTGCCACTTTATGTTCACACAAGGTCAGGTGGACCGTATGAATGCGGCGCTGGGGTCTAGCGTAGCCGGACGCTCTAATATCTGGACTGCCGCTAACCTGGCTGCTACCGGTACTACTGACTCCCTGGTGTATCCTAACCCCAATTCCCTCGCTGTACCTGTGGCTGACTTTGCGATCAATAACAGGCTGACCTGTATCGGTTCGGCTGTGACGCTCACAGATGTATCATGGAATGCGGAGATTACTGGCCGCAACTGGACGCTGCCTGCAGATGGCACCTTTGAAAACGGAACTACAGCATCTGATGCAGTGGTAAAAGTTTCATTTACCAACCCAGGCTGGCATGATATGACCCTGACTGTAAGCAATGCTAACGGCAGCAATACCAAAACAAAGAGCCTGATATATGTATCTGATGGTCAGGCAGAGGCTACACCATTCTTTGAAGGTTTTGAGAATGCAGCCTATGCACAGTCAAAGTGGCAGGGCCTGAACTATGACAACAATAATACTTCCTTCCAATACATGACTGGCGCCGGCCACTACAGCAATGCATCATACAAGATGAATATGTACAATGCTAACTATGATGGTGACCGTGATGACCTGGTCTCTCCGATGTTTGACCTGAGCGGTATAGATATCAGCCAGCAGACGCTGGAGTTTGACTACTCATGGGCTACCAATGATGCAAACCACATGAGCGACTCTATAGCGACCTTTGCCGTATATGCTACCAAAGACTGTGGCAATACATGGACCCGTATCTACTACAACCTCGGTGGCTACAACCTGTATAACGCTGGTACTGTGGCTAACCGCGCATACACTCCGGGCCAGACTGACGAATACTGGAAGCATATCACTATAAATATCCCTGCTACTTTCGTAGGAAATCAGGCTGTAAACTTCAAATGGTCTGTGACAAGTGCCAAGGGTGCTAACCACTTCTATATAGATAATATCAACTTGGGTCAGTCTACTACCGGCGTGACTACGATAAAGGCTAACACGATCGGCTCAATGACCATCGTACCAAACCCGGCTAATGGTGGTACTGCGACACTGGCTCTCGATATAGTCAAAGCGTCTGAGAATACTACAGCCAAGCTGTATGATATGGAAGGCCGTGAAGTGATGACCATCTTCTCTGGTGAGACGCAGGCTGGCCAGAAGAATGTGACTTTCAATACTTCTAACATTTCTAATGGCGTGTATATGGTAAAGGTGTCTGACGGTAAGACATCTATCCAGAGCCGATTTGTAAAGATGTAAGCTAAAAGACCTCTATAGAAAAAGGGTAGTACTGTAGTACTGCCCTTTTTTATTGCCTATAGCGGGCAATAAAAAAGCCCCGGACGATAACCTGCCGGGGCTTTTCTATCTTTAGTTAAAGCTTACATAGTCAGTGAGCGGGCATCTGTAGCGGCGAGGCATGCCTCCTTGAAAGCCTCTGTGTAGGTAGGATGTGGGTGACTCATACGGCTGATATCCTCAGCTGAGGCGCGGAACTCCATGGCCACCACGCCCTCTATGATCAGGTCTGCAGTACGTGGACCTATCATGTGTACACCTAGTATCTCATCGGTTTCCTTATCTGCCAGTATTTTCACAAAGCCGTCTGTATCGCCAGATGCACGGGCACGGCCTGAGGCTTTGAAGCTGACCTTGCCTGTCTTGTAGGCTTTGCCTTGAGACTTTAGGTCCTGCTCAGTAGCTCCTACACTGGCAGCCTCTGGCCAGGTGTAGCATACTCCGGGGATCAGGTTATAATTGATATGCGGCTTCTGGCCGGCTATGATCTCTGCTGCGAGCACGCCTTCTTCTTCAGCCTTATGTGCGAGCATGGCACCACGGACCACGTCACCTATAGCATAGATACCAGGTACGGCTGTTTCGAGGTGATCATTCACTGGTATGCGCTTGCGCTCATCCAGGGTGATGCCGATATTCTCCAGGCCTAGACCCTGCGTGTACGGGCTGCGCCCTACAGCTACGAGGCAGTAGTCGCCTTTGATCTCTATCGCTTCGCCATTCTTATTGTCAGCTGATACTGTTACTTCTTTACCCTTTACTGTAGCGCCCTTCACCTTGGTAGAGAGCATGAATTCCATACCATCTTTCTTCAGCACCCGGAGTAGCTCACGGCTCAGGTCTTCATCCATAGATGGAGCTACCTTGTCCAGAAACTCTACTACCGTGACCTTAGAGCCGAGCCTGTGGTAAACGGAGCCTAGCTCGAGACCGATGATGCCTGCGCCGATGATGATAAGGTTCTTAGGGATCTCAGTCAGTGACAGAGCCTCTGTAGAGGTGATAATGCGCTTTTTGTCTACAGGGAGGAAAGGCAGCGCTGTGGGCTTAGAGCCTGTGGCGATGATCACTTTTTCTGTTTCTATTTCTTGTTTCTCGCCAGCCTTATTAGTGATAGCGATCTTGTTTTTGGTCACAAATGAACCGAGGCCGTTGTAGACATCGATCTTGTTCTTTTTCATGAGGAAGGCGATACCATCTACGTTTGCCTTTACTACTTCTCCTTTGCGTGCGACCATGCGGCCAAAATCTACAGAGAGGCCCTTTACATTGATACCGAAATCTGTGAAACGCTTCTCTGCATTGTGATAATGCTCAGACGCATCGAGGAGCGCCTTGGATGGGATACAGCCCACATTGAGGCAGGTACCTCCCAGCACATCGTATTTCTCGATAATAGCGACTTTCATGCCGAGCTGTGCGCAGCGTATGGCAGCTACGTAGCCACCGGGACCGCCACCTATGATGGTGACATTATAATTA
>CAZNDJ010000103.1:0-12423 GCA_964571705.1 uncultured Chitinophagaceae bacterium | reverse complement strand
TCTGGTGACCTCTCTACTAATAAGCAGGACCACTCAAACACACGCGCCCTGCTCAAGCTGGTAGGTAAGCGCCGCAGCCTGCTCAACTACCTGAGCAAGACGGACCTCAACGGCTACCGTGCCCTCATCGAAAAACTCGGCATCAGAAAGTAAATACCCTCAAAAAGGTTGGTGGATACACCGACCTTTTTGCATTTAAAGGGGTTCTGTTATTTCTGATTGTTGATTTACGATTCTGACAGGCAATACAAGCATCATTATCTTAAAGCTTCACTCCCATTCCCCTTTAGTCTACTGACTGATAGGCGTTTATCGCTATTATCCCAAAGTAAGTAATCAATAATCATAACCCGCTCCGGCAATACCGCCGGCGCAAAAACAAACAAAGATGAAAGTAATCAAAAAGACAATCGACCTCGGCGGCGGACGCATCGTAGAGATCGAGAGCGGCCGTCTGGCCAAGCAAGCCGATGGCTCTGTAGTGGTGAAGTATGGCAAGACCATGATCCTCGCTACTGCCTGCGCTGATATCAATGCCAAGGAAGGCGTAGACTTCATGCCGCTGACTGTGGAGTATCAGGAGAAATTTGCCGCAGCGGGCAAGTTCCCGGGTGGTTTCTTCAAGCGTGAGGCTCGCCCTAGTGAGAATGAGATCCTGACCAGCCGCCTGGTAGACCGCGCCCTGCGCCCCCTATTCCCGGATGACTACCACGCCAATGTAGTAGTACACCTGACCCTCATATCTGCTGATGAAAATGAACTGCCTGATGCACTGGCATGCCTCGCGGCATCTTCTGCACTGGCGGTATCTACGATACCTTTCAACGGTCCTATCTCTGAGTGCCGCGTGGCAAAGATCAACGGCCAGCTGGTGATCAACCCTAGCAAGTCAGATGTAGAAGGCCCACACACGACGCTCGATATGATCGTAGCTGCCACTGAGAAATCTATCGTGATGGTAGAGGGCGAGATGGCAGAGGTGAGCGAGTCTGAGATGGTAGAGGCTATCGCCTTTGCACATGAGGCTATCAAGAAGCAAGTAGCTGTGATCCTCGAGATGCAGGCTGAGGCTGGTACTGCTACCAAGCGTACCTACTCTCACGAGAAGCATGACGAAGAACTGCGTACTAAGATCCACGCTCACGCCTATGACAAGTATGTAGAGATCGCATCAAAGGGCCTCGCTGACAAGCATCAGCGCAAGGAGCTGTTTGACGCTGTACAGGCTGAGTTTGAGGCTACCCTCACTCCAGAGGAGCTGAAGGAGAAGGCATTCCTGATCGGTCAGTACTTCCACCATGAGGAGAAGGAAGCTGTACGCTGGACCATGCTCAATAAGACCGTGCGCCTCGATGGCCGCAAGATGAACGAGATCCGCCCTATCTGGTGCGAGGTAGGCTACCTGCCTTCACCTCACGGTTCGGCTATCTTCACCCGCGGTGAGACACAGTCACTCACTACTATCACCCTCGGTACATCTCTCGATGCACAGACGGTAGACGGTGTGATCATCAATGAAGAGAAGAAATTCATGCTGCATTATAACTTCCCTCCTTTCTCTACCGGCGAGGCACGTACACCACGTGGTACCAGCCGCCGCGAGACAGGCCACGGCAATCTCGCATTCCGTGCGCTGCAGAAGGTAATGCCTACTGATATCCCATACGTAGTGCGTGTAGTATCTGACATCCTCGAGTCTAATGGCTCATCATCTATGGCTACCGTATGCGCAGGTACACTGGCGCTGATGGATGCAGGTGTCAAGATCTCTGCTCCGGTATCTGGTATCGCCATGGGCCTCGTGACTGACAATGGCGGCAAGCACGCGATCTTGTCTGACATCCTGGGCGATGAGGATCACCTGGGTGATATGGACTTTAAGGTGTGCGGTACTGCCAAGGGTATCACTGCCTGCCAGATGGATATCAAGATAGACGGCCTCTCTAAGGAACTCCTGACGCAAGCCCTCGAGCAAGCGAAGGAAGGCCGCCTGCACATCCTGAGCAAGCTGGTAGAGACCATGCCACAGCCAAACACTGACTACAAGCCACACGCACCTAAGATCGAAGTAATGTTCGTAGCTAATGAGTACATCGGCGCGATCATCGGACCTGGTGGCAAGATCATACAGGAGATGCAGAAGACTACAGGTACTACCATCACTATATCTGAAGAAGCTGATGGCCGTGGCCGCGTAGAGGTATTCGGCCCTAACGCTGACTCTGTGAATGCTGCCCTGCGCATCATCAAGGGTATCGTAGCAACGCCTGAGGTAGGTGAAGTGTACGAGGCTACTGTGAAGTCTATCATGCCTTACGGTGCATTCGTAGAGTTCATGCCGGGCAAGCAAGGCCTGCTCCACATCTCTGAGATCTCTCACAAACGTCTGGAGACCATGGACGGCATCCTGAAAGAAGGCGAAGTGATCAAGGTAAAACTCCTCGACGTAGACCAGAAGACAGGCAAATTCAAGCTGAGCCGCAAGGTACTGCTGCCTAAGGAGGAGAAGGCATAATCTGCTGTCAGGTGCCGGATGGCAGTTGACTAGAAATAAAGAAAATGCGGGGCTTCGGTCCCGCTTTTTTTATTGTGGTGTATCATGGATGCTTTATCTATAAATGAAAGTTCATTATATCCAGAATTGGATAAACAATCTAGATATATCAAGGAACTTTACAGAAAGATGTAAAGTGCTATGACCATCGGGCAACGATCAGCACACCATATCCAGCACGGCTTTGCGCTGCTTTGATCAAAACCACACTATACACTCTGGCACAACAAAAAAAAGAGGCAGCCATCACTGGCTGCCTCTCTATGGATCGGGTTGTTTAGTCTGTGGCTACTCTACACTGAGTTTGCCCTGGCCTATCATGCGGCCATTGGCGAGGACGGCGTAGGTATAGATGCCGGCGCTGAGTGCTCCGCGGTCTATCATGATGGTGTTATTGACGCCGATCACGCTGCGGAGCTGCTGGCCTATCATGTCATAGATGCGCACCTCATAGGTAGCGGCAGGGCCATCTATGCTGAGTATCGCATACTGGCTCATAGGATTTGGCCGGAGGCTGATGGTAGCTGCGCTGCTGCCCGCTGCATCTATGCCCAGGGCACTCGTGATATCACGACAGAGAGAGTCTGCACAAGTAGTACCCGGCACGGACACATAGAGACAGACATGGTAGGTACCCGCTGCAGCATAGGTGTGAGCGGCATAGCTGCCGGAGGCGGTAGCTCCATCACCAAAACTCCAGGTGTGTACTGCGGCGGTATCAGGATCTGCGGCGTAGAACTGCAGCGAGTCATTGCCACGTGCTATGGAGGCCCAGGCTGCGGTCACGGCACAGTTGCTACCGATATTGACATCGAGGCAGACAGAATCCGCACATGGGGTGCCCGGTATGAAGACACACAGGCAGATGTGGTAGGTGCCCGGCACAGGGTAGCCGTGCACGGAGTAGGCTCCGGTGCCCGTAGTACCATCACCATAGATCCATACATAGTGCGCCGCGCTATCCTGGAAGAGAGAGTAGAACGCCACCGTATCGTGAGAGACATTGATATAGTTCATAGCTGCGGCTACGCTGCAATTGCCGGTCACGATCACTGTATTGCATGAGGAGTCCATACAGGCAGAGCCGGGTATGTAGATGTAGCTGCACACGGTGTAGACACCCGGTGCGTGGTAGACGTGTGAGATGTCATGGCCCGTGCCACTCGTACCATCGCCAAAGGTCCAGTAGCGGTGCGCGAGGGTATTGCTATCGAGGCCTGTGAAGTGGAGGGAGTCTCCGTATGATGCATAGCTCCAGGCTGATGTGATGTGGCAGCCGCCGCCTATCGTGATCGTATTGCAGAAAGTATCGGCGCAGCCTGCAGCCGTAGCTGCATACATGCACACCTGATAGGTACCGGGGTGAGCATAGGTATGTACAAGATTGGTACCCGTGCCGCCGTGGCCATCGCCAAAGGTCCAGGTATAGGTCACGAGTGTCGTATTGCTACCGGCAAAGAAGTGTGCGGTATCTCCTACACTGTATGACTGCCATGCGGCATGGATATTACATGGATTGGCTATGGTGATGTTATTGCAGGAGGAGTCTGCGCACTGGGTGCCCGGCGTATAGACGTACAGGCAGATATGATAGGTGCCGGGGCCGGTATATACATGTGTAGCCGTAGTGCCGCTGACATAGGTGGCGGTATTGCCGCCAAAAACCCAGTAGTGGTGATTGGCCGAGCTGGTATCTGCGGCGGTGAGGTAGATGGTATCTCCATGCAGGGTGTAGGTCCACAGCGCACTGACATGGCAGCCTGTACCGACCACTATCGTATTGCAGAAGGAATCTATGCAGGTATTGCTGGTATAGGCATAGCAGCATACGTGATAGGTGCCCGGCTGCGTGTAGGTGTGTGAAGGGTTTTGGCCGAAGGCCCAGGTACCGTCTCCTAGGTTCCAGTCGAGGTAGACAGAGGAGAAAGTATCTGCTGCGTGGAAGGCCACACTGCTGCCTGTGGTCACGGAGGTCCAGGCCGCGTTGGCCAGGCAGTTGGTATTGGCTATGGTGATGCTATTGCAGGAGGAGTCTGAGCAGGTGGTGCCCGGAGTATAGACGTGCAGGCAGATATGATAAGTGCCCGGCCCATTGAATACATGTGTGACAGACGTACCGGACACATAGTTTGGCGTGCCGAAGGTCCAGTAGTGATTATTGGCAGATAGCGTATCTGTGCTGTGGAGGAATACAGTATCTCCGTGCACGGTATAGCTCCATGCTGCGCTGACGTGACAGCCTGCGCCTACTGTGATCTGATTGCAGAAGGAATCTATGCAGCCATTGGTATAGGCGAAGCAGCAGACCTGATAGGTGCCGGGATGCGCATAGCCGTGCCATGGATTAGTACCAAAGCCGTACTGCCCGTCTCCGAAGCGCCAATCTAAATGTACTGTAGAATCATTGCTGAAATTGTAGAAGTGTACGGAGTCATGTACTGAGTAATACTGCCAGGCGGCGTGCACATTGCAGGTATTGGCAATGGTGACGGAATGGCAGGAGGAGTCTGAGCAGGTAGTACCCGGCGTGTAGACGTGGAGGCAGATCGTATAGGTGCCCGGCCCGCTGAATACGTGGCGGACTATGATGCCAGATGCATACGTGCTACCGCCAAAGGTCCAATAGTGGTTATTGGCCGAGATCGTGTCTGCGCTCTGCAGGGTCACGGTATCTCCGTGGACGGTGTAGGTCCATGCTGCGCTGACGTGGCAGCCTGTGCCGACGGTCACAGTATTGCAGAAGGAGTCACGGCAATTTGTAGTAGTATATGCATACAGGCAGACATGATAGGTGCCGGCATGAGCGTAGACATGCAGCGGTGTCGCGCCGGAGCCTGTGGTACCATCGCCATAGCTCCAGTAGTAGCTGACGCCGCTGGTATTGGTACCGGCAAAGAAATGTGCTGTATCGCCGCGCATGTAGTACTGCCAGCCTGCGTGTACATTGCAGCCGGCTACGATGATGGTGCTGCAAAAGGAATCTACACAGTTGGTACCCGGTATGTAGGCATAGAGGCAGACGTGATAAGTGCCGGGGGCGGCGTATACATGTACAGGATCCATGGTGCTGGCGGTAGTACCATCGCCAAAGGTCCAGTACCTGTGTGCGGCAGCGGTAGTATCTGCCGCGTGGAAGCGGACCGTATCTCCGCCCAGGGCGCTATAGGTCCATGCTGCCGAATAGTGGCACGGCGCAGTGAGCGTGACTGTGCTGCATGATGAGTCTACGCAGGCACTACCCGGTATGTAGACATGCAGGCAGATATGCTGTGTACCATAGTTGGGAAATACCTGGTACCATGAGGTACGGTTCACGGTATTGATGGTGCCATTGATGGTCCAGTAGTGATAGTGGCTGGAGACGGTGTCTGTACTGTGGAGGAATACCGTATCACCATGTACGGTATAGGTAAAAGCGGCACTCACGTGGCACTGCTGCGCGGTCACACTCACGGTCTGGCAGAAAGAATCTGCGCAGGCAGTATTGGGGATGTAATCATAGAGGCAGACATGGTAGGTGCCGGAGTTGGCATAAATATGCGTGAGTGTGGGGCCGGAGCCTATGGGGCTGCCATCGCCAAAATTCCAGAAGTAGTGGGCGGCAGAATTGGTATTACCCGCAAAGAAATAGGCGGTGTCTCCGTGCATGTAATATTGCCAGCCGGCGGTGAGGGTGCAGGTGGTGGTGCTCTGCACGGTCACGTACTGGCAGAGGGAGTCTACACAGTTGGTGCCCGGCGTGTAGATATGCAGGCAGACGCGGTAGGTGCCGGGCTGCGCAAAGGCATAAGTAGCAGTGAGGCTATTGGCTGTACTGATGTGGCCGTCAAAGGTCCACCAGTGGTGATTGACCGAGCTGGTATCTGCGGCGGTCACATAGACCGTGTCACCGTGTGTGGTGTAGGTCCAGGCCGTATTGAGGTGGCAGGTGATGGGCTGTGGGATAGTGATATTCACACATGAGGAGTCTGAGCATCCGCCTCCGGTGGTGTAGACGTACTGACAGATATGCTGCGTGCCATAGTTGGGAAATACCTGCGTGAGCGTGGTGTGATCGGCAGTGTTGAATACGCCATTGATACTCCAGTAGTGATGATTAGCAGAGCTGGTATCTGTGCTTTGCAAAAACAAAGTGTCGCCGTGTATGGTATAGGTCCAGGCGGCACTACAGGTGGCCCCTGCCCTACCGGCTACCAGCAGCATGGCTGCAAAAAACAAAAGGCGGAATCCATAGGTCCATGAGTGGCGACAATGAGGTAGATCTGTACTCATGGGGTGTATTTTATGTGGTTGATGTCCTTAGGACGAGGCAAAATACAAGTATGGTTGTAAAAAGTCGACACGCATGAATGTTAAATAATAAGTGTATCAACATATTGATGCGGCCAGTCGATGTCCTGCCATCTGCGTAGCGACAGGGAAACAATCACCCCATTCTTTTAAGCACGCCTTTTGCACCAGGTATCATCATAAAATCATACAGCCATGAGCGACGATAAGGATAAAGAGAAAAACCCACCGGAAAAACCAAACGAGGAAAAGAAGCCGGAAATAGAGCATCCGGATAAGCATGAAATAGAAAACCCTGATACCGTACCTGCCAAACCGGAGCCTGAGGTACCTAAAGATCCTCCGGCACCACCTACGCGGGACAATATGTTTCCACCACCCATCACTGATGGGATACAGCCCTAGTGAGTCATATTTATTGGCAATAGAGGCTGATCTTTTCAGCAGCGCTTTTATCGCCCATTGATAGCGCCTTGCGCAGGTCTGCGCAGGCAGCCTTTATATCATCGAGCGCCTGCTCTACCATGGCTCTGAGATAGTATGCATGTGCCTGATCCTGATCAAGGGCGATCGCTTTGTTATAGTCGCTAAGTGCAGCTCTAAACTGCTTATTGTAAGCTCGGCTCCAGCCTCTCGATAAATAGCTATAAGCACTATCAGGAGCGATGGATATCGCCTTGCTGTAATCTAAGGTTGCCTTCAGGTCATCACCGTTATATGTGTGAGCCTCTCCCCTATTGCTATACGCACGGGTATAAGATGGATCCAGTTCTATTGCCCTATCAAAATCCGTTATTGCCTTTTTGTATTCTCCTGAGTCCATCCATACACAGGCTCTGTTGTGCCATACTTCCACATCTTTGGGATCAGACAAGAGTAGTATAGTATAGTCTGAAATAGCTCCCTTGTAATCCTTCAAATAGTATCTGCAAGTGCCACGGTTATAGTATGTTTTGATAAATGCAGGATCAATGGCTATAGCCCTGTCATAGTCGGGCAGGGCATCTGCACACTGCCCTATATCGGATCTTACGTTACCGCGGGCATTGTAGTATTGCGCATTAGTTTTATCCAGATAGATGGCGGTATTGAAATGCACTCCCGCTTCGCGGAAAAGGCCACGGGCTACGAGTGCCTTGCCGGAATCAAAATGTGATACAGCACTGAGCTGGTCGTGTATGATGAGTGTATCCGGAGGCAACACTCCCTGGGCACAAAGCAAGAAAGGTAGTAGCCCTGATACAAAGAGTAGTGTTTTCATAACTAGTAATAAAAGTAAGTATCTTCCATGATTTCCCATGGTACGCCCGTGAAAGTGCTAAATATATACTGCGCGGGGGTAAATGAAAATTTATATCTTTCTGCCGCTATGAAAATACACTTCTTGCTATTGTTGTTTTTGGGATCGGCAGTCCTTTCTGCTCAGGACAGAGGGATATCTGTCAGCATTCAAACAGGTATAGGCGCCAATGTTAATATCTTTCACGCCAGTCAAGCCCTAGGTCCGTATGTATTAACCGAAGACCAATTGCACATTTATGGATTTACGGTGCCCGCAGGCATGCGGCTACAATATGAAGTAGCTCATGGACGGATAGGTCTGGCAGGTACCTACAGATACCTGCATATGAATTGGGCAAAAGAGTCGGCGACCCAACTCAACAGAACTGCTATAAGTAAAGGGAATGTAGATATGGCGCTTCATTTTGCCTCAGCAGGTATAACCGGAGGCTATGATCTCTATCACAAGAAAGGGTCAATGCTAGGTGTAGAAGCCGAGTTTGGTTATTACTTCTTTGTAAAAAACAACTCGCCTATCCCAGAACTGAATGCGCCTCAGTTTTATGGCACTCTGGCAATGCAAGGCGCCTGGCAGCTCCCCCCAGCCGGACTGGTACTGACCTATAGTGTAGGGATGACAGTACAAGGGTCACGCCAATACCAGGTAGAGAGAGATCTACCACCACCAATATCAGCCTACGGTATAGAAACCACTAAGAAGGAAGTTTATCTGCTGCCTGAGATAAAAGTAGGTATCAGGCATACGTTTTACCTTCCTGTATCAAAGAAATAGAAATCCGGTATTGACTGATCACGGATCCAGCCGTATTTTTTAGTAACAATAAAATACATATGATTTAAATCACTGTGTTTTATTTAACGTTTACCCGCTTCGCAATCTGGTTTACCCTGGCTATCTTTAGCACAAAGCGTATTTGTACAGAAGTAGTGCCGCTTCGTTGAAAGTATTGCAACCTTTCGACGGATGGATGCGACTTTCTAAGTATGTTCAATATTAACTCTGTGTTAATTTAAAAACTGATCTGATGCGCATTTTTGAGATACATTGTAATAAGACTTAGCACAAGGCCAAATCCAGCCAACCCTGAAAAAAAATGAAGAAATTATACACCCTGTTTTTATTATCAGCACTAGTACCGCTATGCATCCTGGCACAACCAGCTAATGATGACTGCGCTACTGCCCAGCCTATCTCTCTACCCTCTACCGGCCAGACATGTGTGAATGGCACCACAGTAGCCGCGTCTACACAAACCTGGACCACGGGAGCCTGCGGCCAAAACAACTGGACCAATGATGTATGGTTTACGTTTGTATCTACGGGCTCCTACACTACGGCTACCGTGACCCCGAGTGGTGCCTCACCGGCATCTGGTGTGGGTATAGCCATATACACTACTCCGGACTGCAGCAACTATAGTGGCGCAGGCGGCGGCTACTGCAATATCGCCTCCGGAGGCAATGCTGCTACAGCGCAAGCTAATCAGGCAGTAGGTACTACGTACTATGTAGAGGTCAGCTCTTTCGGTACTGCAGGTACATTTGAGCTGTGTATCAGCAGTACAGATCCACCAAACCCACCGGGCAGCCGCTGCAATACAGCTACAAAGCTATGCACTACAGCGCCTTTCAACCTGGCATCAGTACCAGCAGGTGGTTCTAACTTTACTCCTGACTGCTTCCTATCTACCCCCAGTGCAGGCGTCTGGTACCAGTTTACAGTAGGTGTAGGTGGCCAGCTGGCTTTCAACTGTGCTCCTACGGGTACAGATATTGAGTTGGACTGGGCTGTTTATGATATCACGAGTGGCTGTCCGACCAATTTCAACCAGTCGAATGAAGTAGCCTGCAACTATAACTATGCCGGCGCATATTCTGACCCTATAGGTATGTCGGCCAGTTCGGGTACTATCTGCCCTACAGACCAGTTTACCCTGGACCCTGCTCAGGAGAGCTGCCCCTCCCAGCCAGTCACCACCGGCCATACGTATGCCATTTTTATCAATAACTATTCAGCCCCGGAGCCTACAGGCTGGGATTTTGACTTTAATGGCAGTACCTTTCAAATGGCCCCTGTCAATAGTTTCACGGTAGCACCTGATACTATCTGTGGATCATCAGGCACCGTGACAGTGACCAATAACAGCGCAGGCGCTATCTGGCAGCAGTGGAACTTTGGAGACAATACCACATCGCTCCTGGCCAGTCCGCCGGCACATACTTATTCCACTCCCGGCACTTACTTTATCACCCTGAAAGACTCTACTGCTACAGGCTGCAAGGCTGTGACCAGTAAGTCGGTGCTGATCACTCCTAACCCTACGGTGACTGTACCAAATGACACAGCCTGTAGTGGCAATCTGACGCTCAGCGCCACTCCATCTGTGCCGGGCGGCACCTATCACTGGAGTACCGGAGGCAGCAGCTCCAGCATCACGGTCAATCCCGCTAGTACCACTACCTATACACTGACCTATACATCTCCGACCGGCTGTACAGGCACTACGAGTGGCAGCGCCGTCAGGACAGGCTCAGCTAATGCGGGCCCGGATAAAACTGCTGCATGTATCGGCACCCTGCCAGGGGGAGCAGTGACTATGGCGGGTACGGGTACCGGTACATGGGTACTGGCCACCCCTGCACCGGGCACAGCTACTATTGTCAATCCTACACTACCTACGACTGTTATACAAAACTTCAGTGCGGCGGGTACTTATTACTTTTCATGGGGCAACGCTGCCTGTAGTGATACGGCCATTGTGACTGTGACTGCTAATCCCAGTGCAGGTGCAGATCAGACAGTATCCTGTGTATCAGTACCAGGTGGTACAGCTACTATGGCAGCGTCAGGCACCGGTACATGGACACTGCTCTCGTCAGCATCAGGTACCGCCACTATTACGAGTAGTACATCGCCTGCTACTACTGTGACGAATTTCTCGGTAGCTGGCACCTATCCGATGAAATGGACAAACGCCTCCGGCTGCTCAGACACGGCAATAATAACTGTGACCACTAAACCTAATGCAGGGGTGGATCAGACCGTATCCTGTATCTCTGTGCCAGGTGGTACTGCTACCATGGCTGGTACGGGTACAGGTACATGGACGCTGCTCTCATCCGCATCCGGTACTGCCACCATTACCAGTACTACATCAGCTATTACCACTGTGACAAACTTCTCCACAGCCGGTACCTATCCGATGAAATGGACCAACGCGGCTGGCTGCTCTGATACAGCGGTGATCACCGTGACAACAAAGCCAGATGCTGGTAGCGATCAGGTAGTAAACTGTGTAGTGCTACCTGGCGGTACGGCTACCATGGCCGGTACCGGTACTGGTACATGGACCCTCATCACGCCTGCTCCAGGCTCAGCCACTATCACTCCGGCTACCTCACCTACTGCTACTGTATCAGGATTTACCGCAGCAGGTATATATAAACTGAAATGGACCAATGCGGCTGGCTGCTCTGATACAGCCACTGTGACTGTGAGCACTGGTCCATCTGCCGGGCCGGACCAGACGCTACCATGCGTAGTAGTGCCCGGTGGCTCTGCTACGATGGCAGGCACAGGTACCGGTACATGGACACTGCTCTCATCCGCATCAGGTACTGCCACCATCACTAATGTGACCTCTGCCACCACTACAGTGACCACCTACTCCAGCACGGGTACCTATCCCCTACGGTGGACCAGTGCTGCAGGCTGCTCTGATACTATGATCGTGACTGTGACAACAAAACCTAACGCCGGAGCCGATCAGACTGTAAACTGCATCGCGCTACCAGGGGGCAGTACTACAATGGCGGCTACTGGTACCGGCACGTGGAGCCAGATCACACCTGCCCCAGGTACAGCTACTATCACCTCGCCTACCATAGCCAATACGACTATCACTAACTTTTCAGCGGCGGGTGTATATTCCTTTGTATGGACCAATGCAGCAGGATGTACTGACACGGCGACTGTGACCGTGACTGCTAAACCGAATGCCGGACCAGATCTGACACTATCCTGTATCACAATACCGGGCGGATCAGCCACGATGGCTGCCTCAGGTACAGGCACCTGGACTCTGCTCTCCTCTGCCCCGGGTACAGCTACTATCACCTCAGCCACCTCTGCTACTACCACGGTGACCAACTACTCTACCGCTGGCACCTATCCACTAAGATGGACCAATGCTGCTGGCTGCTCAGATACCATGATCGTGACAGTAACGGCTAAACCTAACGCTGGACCAGACCAGACAGTGAGCTGCGCTGTGCTG
>CAZNDJ010000102.1:0-12487 GCA_964571705.1 uncultured Chitinophagaceae bacterium | reverse complement strand
CTGCATAGCTGATGTGGTAGAGTATCGCCTCCAGTCCGCGGCTGGCGGCCTCCCGCGAGTCTTTCAGACGCAGTGAGCCAGATGCGGTATTTCTTGCATTCTGAAATGTCTTCAGTGAGAGTTCTTTGCGATCCTGATTCATTTTCTCAAATACTTCCTTCCTGATGATCACCTCTCCGCGCAGCTCTATCCGGTAGATACCTAGCTTAGAAAAACCGGCAGATAGCGGTATAGATGCGAGTGCGCGCGCATTCATCGTGATGTCTTCGCCTATGGTGCCGTCACCACGGGTCGCAGCACGTATTAGTTGATCATTCTCATAGACCAACGCTATGGATGAGCCATCAAATTTCGGCTCTACACAATATTCTATTTTCTCTGCGCCTGTCAGCTCGCGCACCTTGCGGTCAAAATCAGCTACATCCTCTGCGTTATAGCTATTCTCCAGAGATAGCATAGACGCGAGGTGTGCTACCTGTGCGAAATCTTCTGTGAGTCCGGCTGCCACGCGCTGTGTAGGAGAGTCCGATGTGATCAGCTCGGGGTGCGATACCTCTATGCCTTTCAGCCGCTGGAAAAGGGTGTCATAATCCCTGTCTGTGATCACAGGCTCGCTCAGCACATAGTAGCGCCAGTCGTGATAACGTATCACCGCGCGGATCGCCTCCGCCTCTGCAGCAGGAGACTTTGCAGATTCATTCTTTATGAGAGCAGAGGTGAGCTGATTGAGATGCTGCTGGTCGGCGGTAGTGTACACGGGAGCGGTTTTGCACAAACTTATACAGATATGGCAGAATGCCCAAGCCGGGCTGTGCTTGTGTACAAAATGCCTATTTTTGCCCGCGATGTCCCGCAAAGTCATAGCTCATATCCTCCTCTTTCTGGTGAACCTTTTTTACGGTGCTAATTTCATAGTATCCAAGCAGGTCATGCCGGCATTCATTTTGCCTCAGGCATTCATACTGATCCGCGTAGGACTGACAGTTTGTCTTTTTCTCATCGTCGGTGCCTTTTGGGGTAGGGATAAAATAGAAAAGAAAGACTTCCCGTTGCTTTTCCTTTGTTCTCTCTTTGGCGTGGTGATCAATCAGGAACTATTCTTTGCCGGGCTCAATATCACTACTCCTATCAATGGCGCACTTATCATGATCATGACACCGATCCTGGTCATGCTCATTTCATTTTTCTCAGGCCATGAGAAACTGACCTGGCAAAAAGTGACCGGCCTGATCCTGGGTACTGCCGGAGCCTTCATCATTATCAGTGGCAAGGGATTGAACTTTTCCTCCAAAACCGCCGTGGGTGATCTGATGATCTTATTAAATGCCAGTTCATTTGCCATCTATCTGGTGATCGTGCGTCCGCTGATGAAAAAGTATCACCCGATGGCTATTATCAAGTGGGTTTTCCTTCTGGGCCTGCCGTGGGTATTGATCTTCGGCGCCAGGCAGTTCGGTGAGATACAGTGGCACACGTTCTCAACTGTTGAGTGGCTCAGTGTGACCTTTGTGGTTCTATTTGCTACGTTTTGTGCCTACCTTTTCAATGTAGTGGCACTACGCGAGGTCCACTCATCTGTGGTAGGAGCATATATCTACCTGCAGCCTATACTGGCCACCCTGATCTCTATTGCGCTCAATAGAGATCACTTCACCACGGAGAAGATCATCTCTGCCGCATTGATATTCTCAGGCGTGTATTTTGTGTCCTTTGCCGGACGCAGAAATCAGGTGAAGGAAGAAGACGTGGTGATAGTAGAAGAGTGACTATGGTATGATGACCCGCAGTGCATGTGGCACCAGTGATATCTCAAAAGGTCCGGTGCCGATCATATCGCCATCGGCCTCCATATATACTTCTTCCTCGGCACTCACCACCTCTATACGTACGTGCGTAGACTCGTGTGCCTCGGCCTGCTCCAGTTTCAGGAATGTACCATCATACAGCTTTGTGATATGACGGAACACATCCACCTTTGAAAAGCGCTTTGCGATGCTGGTAAAAAAGGTCGGTCCATCAGGTTTCGCTCCGGGCGTGAGCCTCATACCACCACCACCATACTGACCGATACCGGTGAGTGTGAGATAGCATGGCGTCTCCACCACGGCATTATCAAAAGTAATACGCAAAACCGGCAGCCGGTAAGAAAACAGGCAGCGTAGCATGACCAGCAGGTAGGCTATCTGACCATAGGCTTTGGCACCTGCAGAGCGCTCCACCACGTAGGCATCGAACCCTACACCCGCAAAATTGTGAAAGTACCGCGTCACTGCTGCGCCATTATTATTGGCTACTACGTGGCCCACATTCTGGATATATGTTTTCCCTTTAGGGATGAGGGCTATGGCAGCCTTGTGGTCTTTAGGTATACCGTTCGTTTTGATCCAGTCGTTGCCGGTGCCGAGAGAGACCATAGCCACTGTGATATCTGTAGAGGGCGCTATATCTTGTCTCATGATACCATTCACTATATCATGCAGGTGGCCATCGCCGCCTATACATATCACCTGCCTGTAGCCCCGTGCTATGGCATCTATCACCATCAGGTCACCTCTGCGGTCAGCTGCAGTAAACTCTACATCAAAAGCTATCTGCTGTGCCTCGAGCTCAGACCTGATCTCGTCCCACTTTTTCTTTGCCTTGCCATATCCCGATACCGGGTTGACGATGACTATCCATCTGGATGCACTGTCCATCAATGAATTGGGTTGTTTGTGGGCAAGATACACTTTATACGATAAAAACAACCTGACATAAAAGAGCCGCTACGCTGATATTGCATAGCGGCTATATCTGAAATTTTTATCGCTAGATCAATGTAGCATCCGATGTGATAGCGATGCTCAGCGCCTTTGATACCAGGCAGTTTTGCTCTGCACCTTTTACTATCTGCTGAAACTGCTCATCTGTGATATCAGGTACGGCTCCCCGGATGCTGAGGTGCGATGCTGTGATGACGAGGTTCTCCATAGTGATGGCAGCAGTAGTATCCAGAGATGTAGCTGTGAATCCTGCCTGCCCCAGTGCTGCGCTCACAGCCATGGTAAAGCAGCCTGCATGCGCAGCAGCGAGCAGCTCTTCCGGGTTCGTACCTACTCCGTCTTCAAAACGGGTCTTAAAAGAATATTGCGTTTGATTTAGCGTGGTGCTTTGAGTGCTGAGGCTTCCCTTTCCTGACTTCAGGTCGCCCTCCCAGTGTGCAGTAGCGGTGCGTTTCATGATATTAGTTTTGGTGAGTAATAGTCTCTCAAGATACCAAAAACGATACCACCCTATATTATGAAATAATGAAGTCGAACACTCGTCTGAGTGTCAGCAAATTAATCTTCAGCCTTACTTACCTTCCCCACACCGTCATCATTGAGGCTTTTAAGTTTTGCGGCTCCTCTATAGTGCACAGCGCCTACCCCGCGATGGTCAATGGCGAGCTCCTTAGAAGCATAAATCTCAGCCGCACCCACTGCATCGTTTTTGAGATCCATGGTCTCAGTGACCAGCTCATAGGCACTTAGTTTGCCCACACTATTGTTCGATATTTCTGCACTAGTAGCATTGCCAGATAGATCTATAGCGCCCACACTGTTCAGGTCAGCATTCAGGTGATCCACCTTAATATTGAGTGTGGTCTTGCCCACTGCGTCTGTTTTGAGGTCCAGAGATCCGGCCTTGAGGATACCTTTATTTTCCACAGCGCCCACCGCTGAGTTAGACAGTTCACTGAGTTCCTTCACATTCACATATACCACCACTTTGGCCGGTTCGGAGAGGCGCGAGTTTGTCCTGGTGCCTATGGTCAGAGTTTCATCATCATTATCGATGGTCACTGTCCTTTGCAGGTTTTTATCAGCCACTACTCTGACAGATTCTGGCCCTCCGTCCTGGGTGATCACCGTACGAAAGACTCCCTCCAGCTTTAGTTTAGTAAAAGGTTTTACGGGCCGCGATTCAGTGGTAGTACTACCACTGAGTGTAAAGCGATCGTAGTAGTGAGAAAAAATAAAATAACCCGCTACGGTGAGGAATATGATTCCTATTATAGATAGTTTGCTCATGTTCTTTCCTTTTTGATCAATCTGTATTTATCACGTACGTGCCTGCTATCTTGTCGTGCCAGCTCTGCTTTTTGCTATCAAAAATAACCCATAGATACCCGAGGCATAAAATCACTCTGGACAACCACGATGCTACATAACGTACCAAGGCCTTAACCGGTGATATCCTCGCAAAATTCTCATCCACCACCTTCATGTTTAAGGCCATTTTGCCTATAGTCCCTTGCCATGCAGAGCTCTCCAGAAAAACATAGTATAGCAAGGTAAAAAGGCCAATACCTATGATAGGATATGTTTGTATCGCATCACCATCGAATAGTGAGAAATGCAGCGGTATGCTTAATATGGAATACAATATCCCTATAATGATCCAATCTATGGTCGTGGCAAGAAAACGCCGCATAAAGCCTGAATACCGGTTGAATGATACTACTTCCATTACTTAAAGTGTTTAATAGTGTATGGGGGATAATTACCTGACTGATTTACCTGAAGAGTCTGTTTTGCTCACAGACATCTTATGTTCATTTATTTCTACGTGAACGTTCTGATTCTTAGCATTTCTACCTCTTACCTCCATGCCCTTTTCATTGATACTCACGGTCACATCCTTCAGGTCGTCAGAGTCTTTGCCTGCACTCATTTTAAAATGATCATCGGGAGCATCTGGTGCGTCTGGCGGCTCTGGCACATCACCTTCTTCATCGGATATCATGCGCTCCTTGCAGTTCACGCATTTCAGTTTCCCCTGCTCTACTTGTAGTACCTTGCCTGACACCTCACCATCATCTGTATAGTCTTCACTCTTTACATTTACTTCCATCTCATCTACATTTGGCGCGAAAGTAAGTCGCTTGCCTTCAGGCACATAGATCCGTATTTTAATGTGTTGATTTCTCCATTTGCCATCTTTAGGTATTTCAAACCTGCTGTCCAGATTGAGCAGCGAGTCGGATTGCGAAAAGCGGTATTTGATCATCTTGATATTCTTGCTTGCATCGGCAAAGTTGGCACCCTTGCTAAAGGCTACCCGCTCTACATAGTAATTGCTGTCAGGGCTTGGTACTACTTCCAGTTTTACATCACTGAAAGAATAGCCATACTCAGTAGTAGACATGCCTCCTATCATAGTAAACGAGGCCCCATCCTCTTCGTTATCCTTGTCTACTGATATAAAGTGGCCAAGTGTATCGGCTAGCTGCACACGGAGCGTACCACCGCTTGGATTCGCCAGTTGTACCTTGTCCTGCACTGTATCGCTCGCCGCGAAATCTTTAAGAATACTCCATGACGAAAATCCCAGCAGCAAAATACCTATAAACCATGCTGCCCACAGGACTCTTTTCAAAACCGGATTTTGTGCTGTGCTATCGGTGAGGTAGCGTATAGAATCGTACATAATAGAGACCAATGGAACTCCTACAGCCAGGAATAGCCCGATATTGAACATAGTGATCATATGCCTGCTGGATACAAAGAGATTGGTCAGGTCAGAAAGCGAAGCCGTGCTGAATATCGAGAGCCCGAGGCAAATCATACCTAATGCGATCATACTGAAAACACAAAACAACAGGACGAACACGAGAATTACCTTTGAAAATCCCCGCGCCACAGTAGTCACACCGCTTCTTACCTTATCATCACGTAGCAGTGTATTCATAGAACTGCCTGCAGTATTCATGGCTTCACGCACCTCCTTTTCTATATTCTGTATCGTCACCGGTTCCCCACGCATCTGCAGCTTTTCCGCGCTGGTAGTCGCCTCTGGTACTACGATCAAGAGTATAAGGTAGATGACAGCTACAGGTATCCCTAAACCTATTTTGAGAAACATGGAGATGACGAGCAAGCCCACCAATGCTATCCGTATCCACGTAGGATCTCCCCAGCCAAAATAATGGCAAAGACCAGATATGACTCCCGCTACCTTCTTATTATCCGGATCACGGAATAGCTTCCTTTCCACCTTGCCAGATATGGGCCCTGCTACAGTAGTTGCTTTCTTCTCAGTACCAGGAGACGTCGTATCAGACTCTCCAGCTATATCTTCAGGCCTGCCCATGAGCGTAGTCACATACACTACATCCTCCTCACTTACTACAGCTCGTGTTTTGCCCAGGCGCTGTGTGAAAAGCTCTGCCACACGGCTCTCTATGTCAGCTATGATCTCCTTCTGCTCATTCTCATTGGCAAATTTTTGCTTCAATGATTCAAAGTAGTGATGCAGGATATCAAACGCCGGCTCATCTATGATGAATGGCTGACCACCCAGATTTATATTGATCGTCTTTTTCATGATTTAAGAGTTGATTCGGGATTAGGATTGGTTTGAGTTATTCAGGATCTTGTCTACAGACTTATTCAGCTCGATATAGGCTGCTGACATCTCTGCCAGAAACTTTCGTCCTTCATCGGTCAGTGTAAAATACTTGCGTGGCGGGCCCGACGTGGATTCTACCCAACGGTAGGTGAGCAGGCCATCATTTTTCAGTCGTGTGAGCAGCGGGTAGAGTGTACCCTCTACTATCAGCAGATGAGCCTCCTTCATCACCTCTATAATATCACTCGGATACTTCTCTCCCTGGGAGAGTATAGCCAGGATACATAGCTCCAGTACACCTTTGCGCATCTGCGCTTTTGAATTTTCGATATCCATCTTCTTTTCTCCTTCTCTTTTTTGTTGCAGCGCGTCCACTGCTCTGATTTATATGAGTGAAAGGTACAAGTCTTTTTGACGGTTACCTTTTGTAGTTTTAAAACCCTCCGGCTTTCGCCGGAGGGGACAGCTGCCGCAGTATTTTTGCTTTTGTCTAACCGGCAGGGCTGAAGGTTTTTTATAGGGTTTTGAATCTCACTACTACCTTATATACATCGCGGCTGTCTATGCATGCTGCATCTACGTGAAAGCCCGGTGCCTGAGACAGTATGTTTTGGCGCAGGTCCTCATCGTCTGTCTGTACCTCCTGCACGGCTATAGTACCGCAGGCATTTACTTTGAAAACGATGGTAGCGGCATGCTCGCCATCTGCCCCGCGCAGGTACTCAGGAAACTGTATCTGGCTGCGGATAGATGCAGTTATATTTTTCTCGGCCATCTGAGAGGTGGTCTGACAGTTATTGATAGCGGCAAAAGTGGCGGTAGAAATAGCCAGAGTCAGCGCAGCAAGGGTGATTAGCTTTTTCATTGTATAAGATTTGGGTGTTTGATTATTTACAATGCAAAGATATATTCATAAACCTGTATTATGCAATACAAAGTACTGTATAAAAATGCAAATAATTGATTTTCAATTTAAAATTTTTAACTGGGTCCATATTTTTAACGTTTTGCTGGTACGAAAACCCAGCTGGAGGCTCGCTTTTAAAATGCTAATAAAATTAAAACAGTGCCTTGCATTGCATAGTACATTCCAATATATATATCTTTGCCGCGAACTCTCCCATTCATCACGAACCTGTGAACCACTACCTAAACCACCACATGAAAGGCCTCCTTTTATCCATCTTTCTATGGCTCTGCTGTGCCATGGCTTTTGGCCAGTCGCCATTATACAAAGTTCAGGGCAAAGTCATTGACTCCGCCACTACTACCGTGATCGAGCTGGTCACGATCCAGCTCCGCAAACCCGAAAGCAAGACACCTGAGTACGTACAGGTGTCTGACCTGGATGGCCGCTTCACATTTGATAAAGTGGCTCAAGGCGACTATGAGCTATATGTATCCTACGTAGGCTATGATGCCAAAACGATCCCTCTCAAGGTGGACCGCGATATTGACATGGGCAATGTAGCACTCAGCACCGCCGCTCACTCTCTCAAGGAAGCTACAGTAGTAGCAGATAAGCCCGTCATTACTAAAAGTGCTGAAAAGACTGTATTCAACGTGGCGCAAAGTCCTACACACCAGACCGGCACCGCCGAAGATGCGCTACGCAATATGCCAGGAGTAGCTGTGGACCGCAATGGCAACATCAGCATGATAGGCAAGCAAGGTGTCAAAGTATTGGTAGACGGCAAGCCCTCCGTACTCGCAGAGAGTAACCTTCAGGCCTTCCTCAAATCTATACCTGCCAATACCATCGAGAGCATAGAGCTGATCACCAACCCCTCTGCGCGATACGACGCAGCTGGCAATGCCGGTATCATCAATATCAAACTGAAGAAAGGCAAACGCGATGGACTGAATGGCTCAGTAGCCGCCGGCTATGGCTTTCTGAATCGCTATAATGGCAACATGGTGCTCAACTATCGCAAAAACAAAGTAAACCTGTTTGCTACCTACTCACTGAATTACCGGAAGGAAAATCACCTGTTCAATGACAAGCGTGACATCACCATCAATGATACGCTGACCCACTACTACCAGCACAATCCCAGTACGGACCGCAATCTGAGCAACACGCTGAAAGCCGGCTTAGACTATTTTATCAATGATAAGAATACGCTGACCTATACCTTTAGCGGGAGTCACGACTGGGGGCGGATGAACTCCACCTCAGACTCTCGTAATATGAATGCTGACTTTGATCCGCTTAGCACCTTCCTCTCTGCTACGCAGAATAATGGCATCAGCATCTCTGCGACCAATGATATCAACTACCTCAAAAAGTATGACTCCACAGACAAGGAGCTGATGGTAGACCTATCTCACACCTATGTGAAGAGTACCAATCGGGACTATCTGCAATCTAAAGCCTATGATACCGCCGGCAATGAAATGCCTGCTCAGAACCTGGACCGCAGCATGTTTACCAATAACTATATCCATAATATCATCTTCAAGCTGGACTACGTGCAGCCTCTGAAGCTGAAAGGATATAAGATCGAAACCGGCCTCAAAAATGAAACGACGCTCAACCATAATGACTACAACGTCTACGACAAACAAAATGGTACTGACGTGAAGAATACGCTGCTAAGCAATGGATTTGAATACGTAGAGAATATAGCGGCCTACTACATCATAGCCTCCGGCGCCTACAAGGAGCGCCTGACATACTCCGGTGGCCTGCGCGCTGAGCACACGTATATAGGAAGCAATAACAGCGGTGTCAATCGAAACTACCTCAGCCTATTTCCCAGTGCCAGCCTCAATGGTGTGCTGGGCAAGGAAAAAAACCAGAACCTTAGCCTCAGCTATAGCCGCCGTGTACAGCGCCCGCAGTTTCAGCAGATCAATAATACTGTGACATACTTTGACCAATACTCTACCTGGGAGGGCAATCCTTATATCCGGCCGGCATTCAGCAATATCCTGAGCCTCGAGTATAATATCACGATCAAGAAAACGATGATCAGCTTTTCATCTGAAAACACATTTACTGATGGCCAGTTTACCGAGTCGTCTACTGTAGATAGCAATCGGGTGACGCGCGGCTCAGTACGCAATGGAGCAAAGTCCACTACTATCGGTGGCGGTGTATTCATCAAGACTGACCTGACCAAATGGTGGAGCGTGCAGATGAATAACTACGTAGCATGGCAGAAATTTGACTACAAACCCGGCATCAATACAGGCGCAGTGACCGGCACCTGGTACAATCTGTGGGCCAGCATGGATTTCAAATTCTGGAAGAATACTGTATTTAATATCAATGGGTGGTTCAATAGCGGCGATGTATTCCCTCAGGGCAGGTCGCGTCCGTGCGGAGCGCTCAATGCCAGCATCAAGAAAGACTTTCTCAAAGACAGGCTCTCAGTGAGCATAGTCGGCCAGAATATCCTCAACACAATGAAGTTTGGCTGGTATGTCAATACGACAAACCTTCACACCAATGGTTCATGGCAGAACTTTAACCGCGCAGTGTATGTCACACTCACTTACCGCTTTGGCAAGGATACCAAGCCTATACAGCGCCGGGATATAGAGGAAAACAGCCGCCTGGGCGGAGGTGGAGGAAAATCCAAGTAGGACCAGGAATTCTGACTACAGATAGCCTACTGTTTCTTACCGTGAGTCTGCAGGAATGCTGCTCCCTGTGGCGAGAAAGCATTGACATACTCCTTGTTATTCTTTTCAAAGATGAGATAGCCGGAGCTATCACCCGAGAAGTATATTTTGCCGGTCAGGTACTCAGCGCCGTTACGTGTCCACATGATAATCCCATCCTGCTTTACTTTCGGATTCTTATCTACCGGGTACGGCGATACGAAGTTGGCAAAGAAGCGCACGTTCCTATTATCCAGAGACATGCTGGCAGAGGAGGTAAAAAAAGTCACGTCGATGCCCGTACAGGAATCGGCCAAACCCTTATAAAGGGGTACTGGTAGTGCACCAGGTTTAGTAGTTGGCTTCTGCTGTGCCGATAGTGCTATGGCTCCGGCCAGTGCGAAAAGGATAAAGAAGTATTTCATGGCGTTGGCTTTTCAAATACAATACCAAGTATAGCGAAAATGTAGCTGAGCTTCGTCAGCAGCCTTGCAGTTTATATTATTTAACTTGCAGTATGGATAGTTTCACACCGGTAGCCGACTCAGTATTTTCATTCTTTGAGATACATGAGAGCTATATGCCTGCAGCGGGCGACGAGGCAGCCCGGTTTCATGAGCTACGAAAGGTACTCATACGCCGCATAGAGGAGCTAATAGACAAGGATACCGAGAAACTCATGTGGGTGCTCTACCGCATAGACGTCAGCGAGCAGAAAGTCAAGGAGGCCCTGGCTGCCAACACCTCTGCCAATCACGCCGAGGTCATAGCCGATCTCATCATAGCCAGGCAGATAGAGAAAGTCAAGACGCGCGCGGAGCACAGTCAGGGTGGACCAGACTGGAGCTTTGACGTCTAGCGGTTAGACAGTTTAGGGTATTAGTTTTATGTTAGCGCAAAAGATAATTATGTCCAGAGCAAATGATCCGTCACTGCGGAGCTGGGTAGAGGTGAAGGCCGGCAGCGATTTCCCGATACAGAATTTACCCTACGGCATTTTCAAAACTGCTTCGGGCCGTGCTCGTGCCGGAGTAGCCATAGGTGATCATATCCTCGATCTGGAGGCGGTAGCAGTAGCGGGCCTGCTGGATGGGATCATCTTTGACAAAAATGTGCTCTCCTCAGATACACTCAATAGCTTTATAGCACTGGGCAAGCACATCACCAATAGCGTACGTGAGCGCGTATCAGACCTGCTCAATGCCAACAACCAGGAGATACAAGGCAGTGCCGAACTGAGATCAAAAGTACTCGTACCTCAGAGCGCGGCTACCATGCTGCTGCCGGTGCACGTACCAAACTATACGGATTTCTACTCCAGCCGCGAGCACGCTACAAATGTCGGCACCATGTTTCGCGATCCCAATAATGCACTGCTGCCAAACTGGCTGCACCTGCCAGTGGGCTATCATGGCCGTGCATCCTCTATCGTAGTATCTGGGACTGCCATACATAGACCTAAGGGGCAGACTAAGACAGACGCAGAAGAGAAGCCGTCTTTCGGCCCTACTAAGTCTTTGGATTTCGAATTGGAAGTTGCCTTCATCATTGGCAAGCCAACGCAACTCGGCGAATCTATCAAGCCTGACGAAGCAGAGCAGCATATCTTTGGCCTGGTCCTTTTTAATGACTGGAGTGCGCGTGATTTACAGCGCTGGGAGTATGTACCACTCGGGCCATTCCTGGCCAAGAACTTCGGATCTACCATCTCTCCGTGGATCGTTACATTAGAAGCTCTGGAACCATTCAAAGTGAACGGCCCCATACAAGATCCCGAAGTGCTGCCATACCTGCAGTATCACGGCAACCGCAACTATGACCTGCGCCTGGATGTAGAGATCACTACCAAGGGCGGTGATACTAAGACCGTGAGCCGGTCCAATTTCAAATACATGTACTGGAATATGTGCCAGCAGCTGGCACATCATACTGTGAATGGCTGCAACATCTGCGTAGGAGATATGTATGCCAGCGGTACAATATCAGGCCCGGACACCGGTTCCTACGGCTCTATGCTGGAGCTGACCTGGGGTGGCAAAAACCCGATCCAGATGCCTGATGGCTCAGAGCGCAAGTTCATACAGGATGGAGATACTGTGAATGACCGGCTATGCGGAGAAAGATGGTGTGCGCATCGGCTTTGGTCAGTGCAGCGGTACTATAGTGGCATAGGGTAAAGGCGCTTAGGCTCCCTTAGGTCCCTGATAGTTGCCGCCACCTTTGTTGCCGCCACTCTTGCCATACCACTTCTTCTTTTTAAATCCGCCGCTGTTGGCATTCTTTGGTCCGCCATTACCATGCTTCGGTCCACTATTCTGTGATTGGCCACCACCCTTGTGAGAGGTACCCGTCTTTTGTGACGTGCCACGATTAGGCGCTTGAGCAGTCTTGATACCCATACCTGCCAGTGGATATGGATGTGCCTCTATGACCGGTACTTGCTTACCTATCAGTTTATTGATGTCGCGCAGGTATTCTGCTTCCTCCTCATCGCAAAACGACAAGG
>CAZNDJ010000101.1:0-13007 GCA_964571705.1 uncultured Chitinophagaceae bacterium | reverse complement strand
GTGAGCTGATAGAGGGGACACTGTTTGGAGCGGGACGTGAGTTTAAGGAAACACCGGACCATGAGGTGCTGGACCGTAAGGAGTTTGGCGAGATCCCGCTGCTGAAGACGCTGCAGATGAAAGCAGCGAAGCAGCTCGGTTCATCCGGCTCGGGAAACCACTTCGTAGAGTGGGGTGTAGTAGAAATATCTGACCCTGACAATGCGCTGAAGGTACCACCGGGCAAGTATGTAGCGCTCCTCTCCCACTCCGGCTCCCGTGGCCTCGGTGCGACCATAGCCGGTCACTATACGCGTGTAGCCAAAGAAAAAACAAGGCTACCACGTGAAGCGGGCCACCTGGCATGGCTGAACCTGGACACACAAGAGGGTATGGAGTACTGGCTGGCGATGAATCTGGCAGGTGACTATGCCAGTGCCTGCCACCACGAGATACACCGCAAGCTGGCCAAGGTGCTGAACGTAGCACCGATAGCTATGGTAGAGAACCACCACAACTTTGCGTGGAAGGAGATGGTGGATGACCGCGAGATGATCGTGCATCGCAAGGGTGCGACACCCGCAGCCAAAGGTGTGATGGGGATCATACCAGGGTCTATGACTGCGCCGGGATTTATCGTAAGTGGTAAAGGCGAAACTGCGGCACTAAACTCTGCATCACACGGTGCAGGCCGCAAGATGAGCCGTACCAAAGCGATGAACAGTGTGACTCACGCTGCGCTGAAAGAAATACTGAAAGCGAACGGTGTGAAGCTGCTAGGCGGCGGCCTGGATGAGGCTCCACATGCCTACAAGGATATCCACGCAGTGATGGGTGCACAAACCAACCTCGTGAATGTGGAAGGCGTCTTCTACCCAAAGATCGTGAAGATGGATGGGTGATTATTAGATAATGCAGAGGCGCAAGATGTTGCGCCTCTGCAAAACATACAAAACCAATGGAACAAGTAGTAAATGGGAAATGGAGAAAGCTGGATGGTACCAGGATAAAAGGCCCGATCAAAGAAGTGATGGAGCAGGCGCTGATCCACGAGCAGGCGCTCGGCAATAAGATCAAGATCTGTATCGGCACCGACTCTCAGGTCTATGGATCTGAGATAGAGTTTGCTACCGTGATCCTGATCCTGCGCAAAGGGCGTGGCGGCTATATGTATATCTGCTCTGACCGCACTGCACAGCGCATGACCATCAAGGAGCGTATGCTGCATGAGGTAGCGAAATCTATCGAAATCGCTTATCACCTGTGCGACCTTTTTGACCAGTATGGCACTGAACTGGAGGTACACGCAGGTATCAATACTAATCCACGCTTCGGGTCTAATACTGCGCTGAGCGAGGCCATGGGGTATATCCTCTCTATGGGTTTCACCTTTCGCGCCAAGCCGGATGCAGTAGCCGCAAGCTGCTGCGCCAATAAGGTAGTGCACTAGAAGAAGAGCAGACCCAATATTTGATGAAATGGAGCGGAGCATTATTGTTCCGCTCTTTTAAAAAGCAAACCATGAAAGTACATCAGTATAGCAAAGACATATTCACCATAGAGGGTTTCTACACGCCGGAGGAATGCACGGAGCTGATACAAATGAGCAGCGACACTGGCTACTCTCCTGCTACGATCAACACTACAATGGGCGTGCGCCTCGAGCCACGCTATCGCAATAACACGCGTGTATTCTACACGAGCGTTGAGCTCGCTGAGCGGCTGTGGCAGCGGTTGAAAGACCACTTCCCGATCAGCTATGGAGATGTGACACCATCGGGCTTAAATGAACTTTTCCGCTTCTATCGCTATGAACCGGGAGAATATTTCAAGCCGCACCGCGACAGCTACTATGCGCGCAATGATAAAGAGGCGAGCTATTTTACTTTCCTCCTCTATTTGAATGAAGATTACACCGGTGGCGAAACAGCCTTTGATGATCTGGTCATCACACCACGTATAGGTATGGCGCTTGTCTTCATGCATGAGCTGATGCACGAGGGACGCAGCGTAGAGTCTGGTATCAAGTATGTGCTTCGCTCAGACGTGATGTGTCTGGAGAAATAATGGCGTATCACAGGGGTGCGGGCGTTTCGTCTGCACCTTTTTCGCTAGAATGGATAACCAAAAGCAATATTAAAATTCAGGTTTTTGAAAGTGGTGTTATTGATCACCCAGCGATCCGCTTCTGGCATGGCTGGTGAACGTAGCGGAAGGCTTATATCCAGGCGCAATACAAAGAAACTTACATCTACGCGCAGGCCCGCACCGGTAGACATAGCGATCTGCTTCAGAAATAGATTTGACCTGAATTCGCCGCTTGGTGCATTGACGTTTGCTTTGTTCAGCCATGTATTGCCCGCATCATAAAAGACAGCACCTTTCAGGAATTTAAAGATCGGAAACCGATACTCAGCATTAAACTCCAGCTTGATCTCACCACCTTGCTGCAATGCAAAAACACCAGCACTGCCGGGCGGAGCCATATAGGCACCGGGGCCTACAGAGTTGACAGGGAAGCCGCGCAGGCTGTAGGCACCACCAGAGAAGAATTGCTTCGCATAAGGAAGCGTTGTGCTATTGCCATATGGGATACCCCATCCGGCTATAAACCTAAAGGCAAGCATATTATTGGTCGATATCCGCACATAATCCCGCACATCTATATCAAAGCGTGCAAACTGTGCGAACTCTACCCCAAAGATTTGCGTCGGATGATTGGCATCAACTGGCTTCTTTGTAGCCAATTGAGTGCCTAGTGCCAATGCATTGCCGGATAGCTCTACGTTGCCATTAAAGTAGAAGCGGTTGCGCTTGGCCGTCCTCTGTTGCTCAGTGTAGAAGAAGGAGTAGCCGACACCAAAGAGAAACTGTTCGTTAAATCGTGACTTCAGCAGCTGATTAGCATCAATCAGTTTATTAAACGCATCGGAGCGGTGATATACATTGAAATATTGAATATTGAGCAGCGTCAGCGAATGCTCTATGGTCATGGACTGCTTCCACTTATAGCCAATATCCAGTTTGAAGGAGTTCATATCGAAGTAGCCAACGCGACTGAGAAAGGAATAGTCAAGTCCAAACTTCGTGTGCGGTACAAAATCCGTTTTAGGCTGATTGCGAAATGGAATGATCCGCGGAATATCCAGCTCTACACGCGGGTTGACCTGATAGGTAAATTGCCCCTTATACGCACCGCTGTATTGCCCCTCAAAAGACCCTGTCAGATTATATATCAAGAGCTCAGCACCTTTGAAGGCGTTCCGGTTTCGCAAAGTAAAGGTAATGCCTGGCCCCACAAAGTTGTTTGACTTTGTAGCTACCTGTACCTCGGTACTCAGCGAGTATTTGGGCAATGGTGAAAGCATAATACTGGCAGACAGCGATCCCATAATAGAGTCGACTTCTTTCATCTCCAGGTTGATATATTTAAAGACGCCGAGGTTATTAAGCCTTGACAATGTGCGGCGCTGTATGCGGCTATCATAGACCCTATGCGGCCGGAAGAATACCGAGCGCAATACCGTGCGCGGGTGAATGTAATTAGTGCGTGAGTAATAATTGATCGTATCTATGACCTGCGCCTTGATAGGCAGTGAGTCTGCACGGTCATAATCCGGGTACACATTGATCTCATCTACAGTATAGATGTGTTTCGACTTCTCCGGCGTGCTTTCTTTGACGCGCACTACGAGTGTCACCTGCCTGTCCATCGTATCCATCAGAAACTCCAGGTAATTCTGATTAAAGAAGTAGTAGCCGTGGCGCTTCACCATATCATCCATGCGCTTGCGTTCATCTGCCAGATCCTCCAGCCTGTATACATTACCGGTCTTTAGCAGGCTTCTCTTTTGCGACCGCGCTATCCATCTTCCTATACCATCTGTATCAGGGGGAAAGGTGATCTGCTTCAATGTATAAGGCTGGTTCAGATGCAAGCGAAAGTTGATATGCGCTACCTTTCCTCCTTTCTTCCTCACTACGGTGTAATCGCAACGGGAATCGAGAAAGCCCATATTCCATAGCTTGGTATCGATAGCCTTTTGCATCAGCACGGTATCTACATCTGTCAGATAGACAGGCTCCTCACCCATCTTTGTCTTGATCCAGTCGCGCGTCTTACGCTTATCGTTGTGATGCTTTTTTGGTTTGGCAGCTACATAGTATAGCCACAATCCCGGCCGTGTACCCAGAAAGGTACCATTAGGCTTGGGCCGGATGATATCCTGTACTTCTGTTTTAATAGCGGCCTTCTTCTTAATCTTATCATTGGTCACTATTGAAATATTCGAGCCCGTATAGAGCACATGATCTTTGGGCATCAGCCTGAGGCCGGTGCAGCCGGACAGCAGTAGCAGCATGCAGAAAAGTATGAGAGGCGCGCTTTTCTTCATGGGACCGGAACTTCTGTAGTAGGTTTCGGACGTCTTTTGAAAATATCTTTCAGGTGATCGTAGTCCCTGTTATATGATACACCGATACCTGTCTTATACAAGAGGCCATCTATGATACCTTCATATTGATTGAGCCTGAAAGCCTTGAAATGATACCTGCCATCAGGTGTGAGTTTATAGTCCAGCATGATATCTCCTGTTATGCTATTTGCATTATATGCTGAGGCGCTGGAGTTGCTGTTTGGCACATTGATAGAGGTGCCGAGGGAGACATCAAGACGGTCTTTAAAGAAGCTCTTCCTGACTCCTATGCTCACCTGAGTATTCTGCTGCACGCCACCCTGTGTGTATTCATCGTTAGACTGCAGGCCAAAGTTCAGGTCGACACCCTTGATATACTTACCTGATAGTTTATTGAGCTGATCAGACAGGACTTCGTTTACACTATTGCGGGCAAAGTTCGTAGCCTGCGTAGCATAATCATCACCAGCTACAGTATTGGTCGGGATAAATTTATTAAGGATCAGGAGCGCGAATACCTGTTTATTGAGTTCCTCCGGGTCATCATTCACAGAACTCACCTTTGAGTACACGATGCCCGAGAAGGCAGCCTTATCATTGTCCTCCATATCCAGCCTGAAGCTGATCTCAGGCTTGAGCAGTTCACCTTTCATATTGAGGTAGACTTTGAAACGCAGCAGTTTCTTATAAGCAGTGCGTTCTGATTCCGATACCCCCGCCAGCTCACTGGCCAGCAGGTCCGCGGCAGATGTACGTACCTCATAGATGGCGCTTACGTCCACATTTGCATCTTGTGGCCGACCGTTAAAGGTGATCGTGCTTCCATCCCTGATGAGAAATTTCTTGTGTATCACCTTCTCAAAACTGAAATCATAACTTCCACCCGAGAGTGTATAAGTGCCCGTGAGGTTCTGATTTCCCGCAGGGTCCAGCGCGAAGCTAAGTCTGCCCTCGCCATTCACTACCAGTGAGTCCCCTGAGGTTTTATTGACGATCACTTTAAACTTGGCCTGCTTGGCTACGTCTACATTCGCGATCAGGTTGATTCCTTTAAACTCAAGCTGCGTTTTTATGGTGTCGCGCGCGCGGTCATGTTTCTTACCCAGTATGCCGGTAGTATCAGAATGATCTACCATGACTACGATGCCATCACCGCGGTCGGTAGATATTTTGGAAGACGGAATGATCACAGACACATTGGTCCTATCCAGCAGTGTCACGTTGGCATTTACTATAGGCAGTGATTCATTACCTTTCACAGATATACGACTGCTGATGAGCAGGTGGCCAAAGAAAAGCGGATTGTCCTGAATGGTCGTATTGAGCACCGTGAAGTTATCCGTACGCAGCGTCAGGTCAAATTTCATCTTGCGGAAGTCTGTGGTGTGTATCGTACCATCTATAGTAGCCTTCTGTCCCAGTGAATCAAGTATATCAAACGAGTTGAAGTAAATGCCTTGCGGATCGACTTTGATATGATCCTCTTTGATTGTGATATAATTATTGATATAGGCCACATTAGTAGCAGCATCACGGAATGCCACATCAGCATTGAGTAGCGGATGCTTGATATTGCCGGTGATAGAGGCGGTGCCAGTCATATAGCCTTTGCTACGCCGGATATGGCCAGAGGTGAAAGGTTCAATAGATGACAGATTGAGTTTATTGATAGCAGTATGCAGATCCAGCTGGCTCTCGCCTCCGGGTGGGCTGATATATGCTCCTTTTATCAGTACATCGTTATCTGCGCCGGTGAGTTTGACCTCAGCCTGATAGCGGCTTTCAGTAAGGTTGTCAGCCTTGATGGTCAGGTCTCCTATAGCATGCTGCTGATAGGCTATACTGTCTATGGCCAGGTCTGAGACAAAGGCGAAAGTAGTACTCAGATTGCGCAGCTCTGCCGTGCCATTTACCCGGCCCCTCAGCAGTGCACTATCGGACTCTATGATCTGTGAGACCGTCCCGAGATAAAAATCTTTTACTGCGATCCTGATAGCAGCATCCGGCTCATCGCTCACCGATGCTATGGACAGATGCTGCCTGTCACGCTGCAGGTCAAAGTCACGGATGTTCAATCCCCCTCTGCCGAAACGGATCAGGTTGTCGTCAGCCAGCAGCCATTTGTGGTTGTTCAGCACAAGGCCGTTGCTATCCAGGCTCAAGGCGTAGGTCTTTGGCTCTGGCTGCTTGAGATCGCCAGATAGTTTGAGCTTGTCCTGCCCTATGGAATCCTTGACATCCAGCAAATAGGCGAGCCTGTTATCGCGTAGAGACCCGGATAGCTCTGTACTGGTCAGTCTCACGGGACCTGTAGATAGCCTTGATACTGCCACATCGTACTTTAGAGAATCGTTTACCGCGTGTATAGATGCTCCGGCATTATCCAGTTTGATACCGCCATAGGCCATAGCCGACGCATTCAGCTCGAGATCGAGCTTGCGCTTTTCCTTATCAAAGGTGGCAGAGACAGAAGCGCCATTAAACGCTTTGACCTGCGGCATCAGTACCTCTGTGAGAATAGGATGCGGGTGGACACTGGCCGTCAGGTCAAAGTCTATGCGTGTAGTATCTGCACCACTGGTATCCACCCGGTCAGGTGCAAAGGCAAAGTATGTATTGACAAAGGAGATAAGCGCCGGCGCTATGAGCTGTACTTTAGGTGTACCGTCATAGTCAGCATTTGCCAGGTCGCTATTCAGTACCATATGCAAGCGGCCGGTATCCGTCCGGGCAGTGACAGCTATCGAGTCTATATCATAGGTATCCTCTCCCTTCAGCACGATGATATGACTGACCTTTGCATCACCGTTTATTATATTGCTGCTATCGCGGAGGTCTGCATTCAGCTTGGCCCCGGCACGCAGATCCATGTTTAGCAGGTGTGTTTTGAGCAGGTCTATGCCTTTGATATCGCCATTGGCTATGAGGTGCCGATCCTGGCCTTGCCATAGCAGCGATGCCTCCAGGGCGACCTGTACATTGGTATCGTTGATATTGATCGAGGCATCGTAAGCTCCTGCACTGGCGCAGGCTTCGAGCATGATATCCTTGTATTGGTACTTCTTAAAATAGACCGAAGCGATATTGGCGTTCAGATCTGCGATGATAGTGGCTGGTGCCAGATTTTGTCCTTTGCCCTCTACCGTCATAGTGACCGGACCGAGCAGGTCGGGTTTCTTTAGTATATACCCGAGATCGAGTGCATTGGCATTTAGCTTCATTGTATATTGCGTATCACCGGCTGCCATACGCATGGTAGCGTCTATGCCAGCTGTACCGTTGCTCGTACTTAGATTCAGGTTAGCTGTTGCATCTTTGATCGAACCTTTCACATGACCAGTCACTGAGATATCTTGCGGAAGCTGAACCGAGGATGGCAATGTGCCACTCAGGATATTGCTCAGCTCACCGCCGGTACTGTGCAGACCGTGTATCTCTACGTCATAGTCAGCTGTCACTGCCTTGGGCAGTCCTACGATATGCGCGTCTATATCAGCGGCAGTCTCCTCTCCTATAGTAGCTGTCAGGTGCTGAGCCGTCAGGTCTTTGAGCTGGCCGGTGACCCTGCCACTGACCGTGGCCCGACTGAGGTGCATTTTGCCAAATGTAGTACGGAGCTGCGGGGCAAACCATAGTATATCCCGTGTGTCTATGGTCGCTGGCTGAAGGTTTGCATTGATGGCCAGCTCACCTACATTGCCAGAGAGAGATTTGATGGATGGATAATGCACCGCTAAGTCACTCCTGCTGATATGAGAGAGAGATGTCGTGACTGTCAGTCCGCGCAGTACGCCTCCGGTGCTGGTATATTGGCCATCAGCAGCCAGGTTTCGTAGCACGAGGCCACACTTCTCTTTGGCGGAGAGGTGACGTATATCGGCTATGATCGTATCAGGGCTATAGTAGCCTTTCTCAATGTGTGTATTGACATCCGTCAGCCGCAGGTGGCGATAGTCCATACCCGAGACTACCCGCGGTACATCCGTTTCGTCAAAGGCAAAATCAATGTGCTCCAGATGGATCGTATCGGCATTGACATACCAGCCCTTTACACTACTGGTATCGATAAAGGATGGCGGCGTTGCCTTCTCCGGCTTATCCGGATCGTCACGGTGCATGGCTATCATGCCATCACTATTGAGTAGCCGCAGTGACCGTACTTTGATAATGTGCTCGTTTAGGTCTATTCGCTCCGGCTGCACGTAGAGGGTGCCCACACCAAAGGAATACAACTGGCCACCGGGTTGATTGGCATAGCTGAAGTGGATATTCTTCAGGTCAAGCCTGTCGAGTGCAATGAGTGGTAGCAAGGCTACCGTGGAATCCTTCACCGCATCATTGCTGCGCGTCTGGATAATGTCCACTTTGGTATCTGAGAGCGTGAGTGTCTTGCCTGTAAAGGTGAGCGGCTTTAGATCCATACCCTTCATATGCAGCTGCAGCAGGCCTATCTGTCCTTGTATGATAGTGCCACTCACACTATCAGTAAATCGTGCCCGTATACGCGATAGCTCGACATTATCTACTTGTATTCTCCATGGTGCGCTGCCGGTGGTATCACTTCTGGGTTTGACCTCGGGTGCTTTTTTACTATCTCCAGCAAAAGCTTTGATGAAGAAGCCAAAGTTATAAGTACTATCTACCTCACTGCGTCCTATGTTAGCGTTTACATCTGCGAGGCTGACGCTGCTCACTTCTACTTTCCGCTTTAGCAGGTTTGGCAGGTTGATATTGACCTCCAGCTTGCCCAGGTAGAGGAGGGTATCATGTTTAGCATCTTCGGCATAGAGCTGTTCTATGACCACCATCTTTGGATAACCTATATAGAGCCGCTTCAGCGTGACTTTAGTATGTGTCCTGGATGAAACATACTCTGTGGCTTTGTGCGTGATGTAGTTTTGTACGGAAGGAAGGCGTATGAGAAGTATAAGCGCGATGATAAGCACCAGCAGTGAGCCGATGATGCCTGCCAGTACCTTCCATATGATCCGGAACGCTTTTCCCCAATTCATTTTGCTCTATAAGAGGGCAATAACCATGCCTGCCTGTAGAAATATATACCCAACATATTAGGGTCGAAATAAATATAAGGATTTAACAGATAGAAATAAAAAAGCGGTCAGACTTTGCATCTAACCGCTTTAGTTTGTGTGTTCCCGCGGAGGATCGAACTCCGGACCCAGTGATTAAGAGTCACTTGCTCTACCAGCTGAGCTACAGAAACATCCCGAATCGGACTGCAAATATAATGCGGTCTATCGAAATTTCAAAATTATTTTTTCTTGGCCTTTGGTGCGAGCGTCATCATCATGCGCTTGCCCTCCAGTGTAGGCAGCTGCTCTACAGAGGCTATGTCTTCCAGTTTCTTGGCAAACTGGAGGAGCAGCAGCTCTCCGCGCTCTTTGAATACGATCATACGGCCACGGAACATGAGCGTAGTCTTTACCTTATTGCCTTCCTGAAGGAACTTCTCAGCATGCTTTGCCTTGAAGTCGATATCATGGTCATCTGTATTTGCTGTGAAACGGATTTCCTTTACTTCCTGCTTCTTGGAGTTTGCCTTTATCTCTTTTTCCTTCTTTTTCTTCTCGTAGAGAAACTTATTGTAATCTACTATACGACAGACGGGAGGAACTGCATTAGGAGATATTTCTACAAGGTCGAGGCCCAGGTCGCGGGCTTTATCCAGCGCTTCGCGCGTAGAGTAGACCCCAGGTTCTATATTTTCACCTACTATACGAACTTCTGGTACGCGTATCAGATCATTGATCCTGTGTTCAAGTTCTTTTCTCGGTGCCCTGCCCCTGGGAAACGGGGGGCGTTGATTTAGTGCCAAATGCTATTTCTTTTGATTTTGAAATGAATCCCACAAAAATAATCAATAATCCTCTATATAAGCAAACATGATTATCCTCATAGTTGTAAATAATGCTAACAAAGACTGGTCCGGCGGGACAGCCTGATCTATCAGCCCGTGCTATCGCCCTTTAGAGGCCGGTCACTCCTTCAATCTTAACACAAAGATAAGATAGGCAGAGGATCACTCATGATCGAACTCCTGCCGGTAAGGTATTGTAGGATAGTCTTTTTTGCCGGTAAGGCGCTCTATGAGTTCCTTTGCGTATTGCTTTTCCTTTTTGGTGCCGTCTGGCAGCATATAGGTGTATCCTTTGTCCATCGGAGTGCTGAAGTCTACTCCTCCCTCCCAGCCATCCTCGCCATCAAAGCCCCGCAGTTGCAGCTCCTCACGGACGACAGGTTTATTGTCTATGCGCTGCTCAGCCAGCGCCTTGATCACGCCACCGGTCAGTTTGATAGGCACTTTCATAAAGAACAGCTCACTGAAATAGTACTTAGAAAACTCTGGATCTATCTTGATCAGCGGAGACTCATACAGTACCACAGTATAGGTGGTGCCAGTAAACTGGTCTTTCATAGTAAACTTGTGCTTGTACCCCACATACCCATGCCAGATGAGCGTATCTACCAGTTTGACATAGGTATATTTGAAGTTGGTCGTATCCGGGTTTACCTTTTCTACCTTAAACATCTTCTGCTCCTTCAGCTGTGAGTAGCGCACCCTTTTGGCGGCGTCTGTGAGGTGGCTCAGATCCGGGCGCAGCGACATGGTAGAGTAGATCATGTGATCTTTGAATGATACGATCAGAGAGTCATTCTTCTTGTCATAGACGAATGCGGCATTGGCCATGATCGTCTTGCTGGTATAGGTGATAGTGTGGGGGTAGACCGTATCCGTCTGCAGGGCGTAGTGCGTAGTGTCGCGCTCGCGTAGAGGCGCAGTAGCCTTGGCTTTAGCATTGCTGCGGAGCTGCTTGAGCTCCTTTACGGATTTCTCCTTGAGCACAGTCGTATCATTGACTACTGAGCTCACACGGGCTACGGTATCGTCTTGCGCCGAGACGGCTAGTACGGCCATCAGGGCCAGAATGGTCAGGATTCCTTTCATTTTAACAAAAATAACGCTACCTCTCTATACGTACTACCCGGAAAAGGTTTCAATATTCAAGGTATGGTGTGTATTGTAGCCTCTGGTGGTCTAACTCCGACTAATACGGCGGTTGCGGATTGAGCGTCAATTGTATATTTTCACGGCCCTGATAGTATTTAGTAATCAGTAGTTAGTATTAAGACGATATGCACGGTTTTGTATTGTCTCACTACGCACTACTCAATACTTATTCACCAAGCAACTAACAACACAATGATAAAGATCACACTACCCGACGGATCGGTGCGGGAGTACAACGAAGGAGTGACTGCCTATGACGTGGCAGCGAGCATTTCACAGGGACTGGCCAAGGCAGTACTCGCTGCTGAGGTAGATGGCGAGGTATGGGACCTGACGCGCCCGATCACGAAGGACTCGTCACTGAAGCTCCTGAAGTTTGAAGATGAGGGTGGAAAGAAGACCTTCTGGCACTCGTCTGCGCACCTGATGGCAGAGGCTATCGAGGAGGCATATCCGGGCGTGAAGTTTTGGGTAGGGCCGGCTGTGGAGGATAAGTTCTACTACGATATAGACCTGGGTGACAGGAAGCTGACCGAAGAGGACCTGGGCAAGCTGGAGAAGCGTATGCTGGAGCTGGCCAAGCAGGGCAATAAGTATGTGCGTACAGCGATGCCTAAGGCAGAAGCGGTAGCCTACTTTACCGAGAAGGGTGATGAGTACAAGCTGGACCTGCTGCAGAACCTGAATGACGGTGAGATCACCTTCTACCAGCAGGGCAACTTCACGGACCTGTGCCGTGGGCCACATATCCCTAGCACCGACTACATCAAGGCTGCCAAGCTGCTGAGCGTAGCGGGCGCCTACTGGAAGGGCGACGAGAAGAACAAGCAGCTGACACGTGTCTATGGCATCACCTTCCCTAAGCAGGCGCAGCTCGACGCGCACCTGGCTATGCTGGAGGAGGCACGCAAGAATGACCACCGCACACTGGGCCGTGAGCTGGAGATCTTCACCTTTGACGAGGAGGTAGGCCCCGGCCTGCCGCTGTGGCTGCCAAAGGGCGCTGCCATCATAGAGAAGCTGGAGAAGCTTGCTAAAGAATCTGAGCATGAGCAGGGCTATGTGCGTGTGAAGTCACCGCACCTGGCCAAGGAGGCCATGTACCTGCGCTCCGGCCACCTGCCATACTATGCGGATAGCATGTTCCCGCCTATGGAGCTGGACGGACAGAAGTACTACCTGAAGGCCATGAACTGCCCGCACCACCACAAGATATTTGGTGCGCTGCCTAAGAGCTATCGCGACCTGCCTATGCGCCTAGCAGAGTATGGCACCTGCTACCGCTACGAGCAAAGCGGTGAGCTGTTTGGCCTGATGCGTGTGCGCTCTATGCAGATGAACGATGCCCACATCTACTGCACCAAGGCACAGTTTGCCGAGGAGTTTATGAAGGTGAATGAGCTGTATGTGAAGTACTTTAAGATCTTTGGTATAGACAAGTACCAGATGCGCTTCTCGAAGCATGAGCCATCTAAGCTAGGCCAGAAGTATATAGACAATGCGCCGCTGTGGCAGGAGACCGAGGCCATGGTGCGCGACGTGCTGGTGAAGAGCGGTGTGCCGTTCGTAGAGGTGGCTGATGA
>CAZNDJ010000100.1:0-13125 GCA_964571705.1 uncultured Chitinophagaceae bacterium | reverse complement strand
CACCCAGTGTGGTACGTACCTCGTCTTCGTCTATATTGAGCAGTGTAGCTATCTCCTCCGGCGTAGGCTCACGGTCAAACTCCTGCTCCAGCATCTGGAAGGCCTTATTGATCTTGCTCAGGGAGCCTACCTTATTCAGCGGCAGGCGTACGATCCGGCTCTGCTCTGCCAGTGCCTGCATGATGCTCTGGCGGATCCACCACACCGCATAGGAGATAAATTTGAAGCCCTTGGTCTCGTCAAAACGCTGTGCAGCCTTGATCAGGCCGAGGTTGCCCTCATTGATCAGGTCGGAGAGCGTGAGACCCTGGTTCTGGTATTGCTTGGCCACTGATACTACAAAGCGGAGGTTGGCCTTTGTCAGTTTCTCCAGTGCGGCTTTGTCGCCCTGTTTGATCTTTTTGGCCAGCCTGACCTCCTCTTCGGCAGAGATCAGGTCCACCTTACCGATCTCCTGGAGGTATTTCTCCAGAGAGGCACTCTCCCGGTTGGTGATAGATTTGGTGATCTTAAGTTGTCTCATAAATGGGTTATTGGTTGTATGACGAATTTGCTCAAAAAAGGCTGGCGGTGCAACACTTTCACCCGTATTTTTAGCCCTTTCGTTATAAAAACAGCTATATATACCCTAAAATGGGTAGGCCGTCAAAGTTTCCATAAAATACTGTTCAAACATCATTTAGGAAAGAGAATTATTTTAAATAGACTTTTCTATGAATGTGTTTTTTGGCTCACATATGATAATATAGACCACAACCAGCGCCTTGTCAAGAGGCAGGCTGTCAAGAGCCCCAAGGGGCTAAATGTGGCTAAAAAGGAGAGGGGGAGTGCTACTTCGTGATCACGATCTCGGTGCCCGCATGCACGTATTCGTAGATCTCATTGATATCCTCGGTGCGGAGAGATATGCAGCCCAGGGTCCAGTTGCTATTATTGTCTATCAGGTAGTCGTGATGACTGGGCACACCGTGTATGCCTATGCTGCCACCTATGCCTTTGCCGTCGGGTATCAGGCCACGGCGTTGGTTGGCCTCGTACTTGCGCTGGCTGTCTGCATTAGGGTAGTCTATCCAGATAAACTTCTCCCACGACTTGTGCGGATACTTACTTAGTACATGAAAGGTGCCCTCCGGCGTACACTGATCGCCTTCATACTTTTTGTCATTCACCGGATCCCCGCCAAACACGCAAGAGTATTCACGCAGTGTATAGGTACCTATGCGCAGCGTCAGGGTATGTGAGAGCTTTGAGATATGGACCGTCACTGCATCGGGATCCAGTTGGTAGAGTGCTATCTTCTCTGAGATAGACAGGCTGCGGTCCTGCGCGTGCAGTGCGGCAGAGAGCAGGAGAGCGAGTAGGATGACCGGCAGTCTCATAGACATATTACAGTGATAACGATGCGCGATCGCCTTTTATTTCATAAAGATATGTCACAATAAAAGTCAACCCGCCGGGCTGCATTATAATATCTCTACTCTGTTTTTCGTTTATTTACCATATGAAGCGACTCTGTCTATTCCTCCTGGTATGCCTATCTATGACTGCGGTAGCCCAGCGTGGTGTGCCACCCCGCCCCACACTGCCGCCGGTCACCATACAGCAGCCGCACCTATCCCGCGCAGATCAGGCACGTATGGTCAGGCTGGAGGACTCCCTGCAGCGCCTGCTCAATATCGTACTATATGATAGCACGGTGAAGGTGGAGGAGAAGAGCATAGACTATGCTGGCGCCGTGATACTCAGCATGGCCTCCGGCAAAGAGGATACCAATGTCTACATTAAGCCACTGCCCAAAGTAGATACGATAGCCGAGAAAAAACGCTTTGAGCGGCGCAGGCAGGCCTGCTATCAGTTCATACCAAAGCTGATCTCGGCGCTCAAAATGGACAACTCCTTTTATTATCCCTTTGACTCGCTCACGGAGGTGTCTAAGATCTATCCGCCCGATAGTACCTTTCGCATCCTGACCTGGCAGATGCACTACCCCAAGGGACGCTTCCGCTACTACGGCGTGATACAGATGCGGTCTGAGAAGATGAAGATCTATCCACTGCGCGACCTGCGGGATACACTGCCCTTTCATACGCAGCAGGTGCTCACTCGGGACAACTGGTACGGCCAGATCTACTACCGTATCATAGAGCGCACTTACAATAAGAAGACCTATTATACCCTATTCGGTTTTGAGGCCGCGGACTTTATCTCGCGTCGCAAGATCGTAGACATCCTCACCTTTGATGCCGGTGGTGAGCCACGTTTTGGTGCGCCGCTATTCTGCTCTACAGATAGCAATAGGCACAAGGTGCGTGATACACTGGACCGCTTCTTTATAGAGTATAAGTGGAATGCCTCTCCTACGCTGAACTATGACAATAACAAGGAGATGATCGTCTTTGACCACCTGGCTCCGCCTGATCCTAAGGCTAACGGTGTCTACGTGGCCTACACACAGGATGGCACCTATGAGGGCTTCAAATGGATGACCAATCACTGGGAGTGGGTGGAGAAGGTATTCAACTTTGCCATCAATGAGGACGACAATCCGCCTATACCGGCACCCTTATTCGGCATACCTAAGAAGCAGCCCAACCTGCCACAGGAGGTGGAGCACTAGCTTTTAATTGACAATGTATAATTGATAATGAATAACGAAATAAGTGTGTTTCGTTGTCAATTGTCCATTGACAATTATCAATTACTACAAAAAGAAAATCCCCTGCCGGATGGGCAGAGGATATCTGAATATGATGACGGGGCCAGAATTACTTCTTGAGGCCTGCGATCCTTTTCATGAGCTTAGACTTCAGGTTAGAAGCCTTGTTCTTGTGGATATTGCCCCTCTTTGCGAGCTTGTCCAGGAGAGATACCACCTTAGGGAGCGCCTTCTGGGCGTCAGCCTTCTTGTCTGCAGCGCGGAAGTCGCGGATCAGGTTACGAGTGGTCTTGCCGAAATATCTGTTAGCCAGCCTTCTCTTGCTGTTCTGGCGGATTCTTTTTTCTGCTGATTTGTGGTTAGCCATTGCTTCTATTTTTCTAAAAGGACTGCAAATATAAACTTCTTTTTTTTAAAACCAATAGAGTCACAAGTAATTTAGGTTATAAACATTTTTCTAAAAATGTTTACATTTTTAACTTGCTTATTTATATTTGGGTCAGTTTTGGCAAAGTAGTTCCATTCGGACTGTTGTTTCCGCAGATCGGTGGGCCTATTTTCTGAGACGATTTTTTAACCAATCTGTTTAACTTTTATGAACATTTACGTTAGTAACATCAATTTCCGCGCTAGGGAAGAAGATCTGCAAGCCGCTTTTGAAAAGTATGGTGAAGTATCTTCAGTCAAGATCATCAAGGACAAAGAAACACGCCGCAGCAAGGGCTTCGGTTTCGTAGAAATGCCTGATGATAATGCAGCAAAGTCAGCTATCGATGGCCTCAATGGCTACATGCTGCTGGATCGTAGCCTGCGCGTAAACGAGGCTAAGCCACGTCCGGAAGAATAATCGCACACAAGGAAACATAAGTATAGCTTAACCCAATTTAAGCATCTCCTTTACCACCTGAAAAATCATTACGCCTCATACTTCACTGTATGGGGCTTTCTTTTTTTAGTACTATCAGGGATCACTATGCTTTAGCTGGCTTCAGCCTTTTGAAGAAGCGCAGGTAGGAGTCTATATCAAACAGCTTGGAATCATTGGCTGCCTTGTACGTCAGGAAAATGCCCACAGGTGTCAGTACCAATGTAGCCATCCACATACCCAGCGGTGCGCTGATCACCATTTTTTCTGCTGTCTTCTCACCTATGATCGAGGTGACGTGATAGATGATGAAGAAGATGATAGAATAGAAGAGGGGCCAGCCCAGCCCACCCTTGCGGATGATAGAGCCGAGAGGTGCGCCTATCAGGAAGAGGACCATACAGGCTATGGACAAGGTAAACTTGCGGTAGATCTCGATCTCGTGCTTTACTATTTCAGCATCTTTAAACTCGACCTGCTTATCCACTATGTTAGAGTAGTTCTTGATATTGCGAGCCTGGGTCAGCGCGCGCTCCATGATCTTGTTTTTCTCATCCGCATTGAAGGTGCGCAGCATATCCTCAGCATTTCTGAAGCCCAGATTGAAGTTCACATTGGTAGCTTTGGGCAGCTGACGGGCCGTGTCCAGCCCCGTGCGCGTATAGCCATAATACGGTACTACATAGGCATGCAGCCCTTTGACCAGTCCCGCGCGCTCTATGCTGATGGTATCTATCTGGTGGATGAGCTGAGGCACATTCATCATCTGCTTCATGTCCTTAAAGAAGTTCTCATCTGTACGCGTCAGCTTAAAGCGGGACAGGTCAAACTTCTTCTCCCACGAGCCGAAGCTGGTGTGGTACATTTCATAGTTCTGCTGGTCTGGCTTTTTGGGCTGGACCTCCTTGTACTGATCGCCATTCTCCAGATGGAGTGTCAGGGCCATGTGGCGGTCGTCCTGCGTCATGGAGCCTTTCTGGGCGGTGATGATATGGTCATCTCCCTGCCCGCTGGTATGGTCATACACCAGGATATTGTAGAGCAGGTTGCTGTCCTCATTCTTCTTGGTCACGCGCAGGCTGAATCCGTCTATCTCATTGAAGAAAATGCCCTCCTTGATCGCCACGGTCGGCTTCTGGTGCTGGATGTCGTAGATCAGTACGTTCCGTTTCAGGTTGGCTATGGGCAGGATGTTATTGGAGAAGAAGAAGGCAAAAATACTGATGAAGAATACCGCTACAAATACCGGCAGCATGATGCGCTGCAGGGAGATGCCCGCAGACTTGGCTGCGGTCAGCTCCATGTGCTCACCCAGAGAGCCGAGCGTCATGATAGAGGAGAGGAGCACCGCCAGGGGCAGCGCCATAGGTACCAGCTGTGCCGAGGCGTAGAAGATGAGCTGTGCCAGTATCCATCCGCTCAGGCCCTTGCCCACCAGGTCATCCACATACTTCCACAGAAACTGCATGACCAGGACAAACAATGAGATACAAAAGGTCAGGACAAAAGGCCCGATGAAGCTTTTGAAGAGCAGCCAGTCAAACTTCTTGATGGGAAGGCGGCGCGAGAGCGATATTTTAGGCAGTGATATGATAGCGGGGCTAAACTAATGAATCGTGAATAATGAATAGAGAATAATGAATAGCCAGCAGGGCATTAAGCACTTGCCAAGTATAACACTATCTTTAGCCACACCACTTATGTATAGATATCTTTTAGCATTCTTTCTGTGTATTGGTCTGTCTGCCACCGCTGGTACTTTTGAGATCAAGGACAGCTCCTTCCTGCTTGATGGCAAACCTTTCCGCATCTATGGCGGCGAGATGCACTACTCGCGTATCCCGCGCGAGTACTGGCGCCACCGCATACAAATGGCCCACGCTATGGGCTGCAATACACTCTCCATCTATGTCTTCTGGAACTATCACGAGTCAGCGCCCGGCGTCTGGGACTGGAAGAGCGATAATCACGATCTACGCGCCTTTGTGGAGCTGGCAAAGGAGGAAGGCATGTATATCGTCCTGCGGCCCGGTCCTTATACTTGCGCGGAGTGGGACTTTGGCGGGTTGCCGTATTGGTTTGCGGGTACACGAGTGAGGACCACTGATCCGGCTTTTATGGACTCATGCCGTACCTACTTGCGGCAAGTTTACAAACAGGTAGATGGCCTCTTCATAGAGCAGGGTGGCAATATCATCATGACGCAGGTAGAGAACGAATATGGCTCCTTTTCATTTGACAGGCAGTTTGCCGTATCGCACCGCCAGCGGCGTATCTATATGGAGCGCATGGCAGACATCTTCCGCGAGGTGGGATTTTCGCACACGCTTTTCACCTGTGATGGAGGTGTGGTGCCGGTGGTCAACTTTGCCCGGCTAGGGCATATCAAAGGCCTTTTCCCGGGGACCAATGACAGCAAATTCCTCCGTGTGGCGCACCATACCGTGCGGAAGTTTTATAGCAGGAAGGGGCCTTACTACATCCCTGAGGAGTATGCAGGCTGGTTTACCCACTGGGGAGATGCGCATGTCTTTCACCGTGATGTGGAGACTTATAAAAAACACATAGAGGAGCTGCTGCGGACGGATTTTTCCTTTTGCTACTACATGGTACACGGCGGCACTAATTTCGGCTTCTGGAATGGTGCCAACCACCGCACGCAAAACGACGTATGGCCGGTGATCACGAGCTATGACTACGGTGCGCCTATAGGCGAGGCAGGTAATAGAACGCCTTTATATGATTCGCTGAGGGCAGTATATCAGCGGCATACCGGCGAAAGGCTTGCCGCGGTACCCGCCCCCGTGAGGAGCATAGCTATAGATAGCATATCTCTACACCCGTATAGCATGAAAGATGTGCTTAGCCTCTATGCCTATCCGGTACGGAGGGATACACCTACTTTTGAGCAGCTACACCAGCAGGGAAGCTATCTGCTGTACGAATCCTACCCATGCAAACCTGGTGTTTACAAACTGGCTACCAAGGGGATCACAGACTATGCTCAGATATATGCGGGAGACTCTCTGGTGGGGATCATAAATAGAAATGCGACCAAAGGATCTGTTCCGGCTACGATATCTGTCCCGCTTTCCAAGGGACAGTTAATACATGTACTCGTGGAAAACATGGGGCGTATCAACTTTGGAGGCCATATGTGGAGAGATCACAAGGGTTTTGTACGGGGTATCCGCCTGAATGGCAAACTGGCTATCAATCCGCCTGTCATGGCGCTTGATACTATGATGAAATTTGAAGGACTATCATCGTATCATGTCGGTCAGCCTGTTTACTATAAAGGTAGCTTCAGTCTGACCGATACAGCAGATACCTGGCTGGATATGCACTCTTTTGGCAAAGGTTGCGTATTTGTCAATGGTCACAACCTGGGCCGCTACTGGGAGATCGGGCCGCAGTATTCCCTCTATGTACCCGGTGTCTGGTTGCACAAAGGGGAAAACCATATCGTGATACTGGATATGCTGGGCCGCAAACAGCAATACTATATCTCAGCTACCGATCATCCGGTAAACCGATAAGTGGAAAAATAATGGGGAAATGAGGCTATCAGCCCGCGCCTAGCTGGTGCTTCAGCTCGTCTATCTGGCTGTCCCAGAGCATGGTTTGGTCCTTTATCTCCTTATCGTCTGCAAAGTCGGTGACCTCCAGGATGGTGTCATTGGCTATGTCAGACTTGTAAATGCGGAAGGAGAAGAACTCTCCATCGCGGCCATCCAGCCAGTGGTACTTTACATACTCATCTTCTATAAACTCTACGATCTGAGCTTGCTCGCGTGAGCCACCCCAGCCGAAGACGATAAAATTGTCATTGGCATCGCAATAGTCTGAAAACCACTGAGCAAGGTTAGAAGGGTTCGTCACAAATCCGAAAAGGATAGAAGGAGAGGAGCGGATGATATATTCTAGCGTAAATTTCTTTCTGGCCATTGGTCTATATGTATTTTTTGGTGATAGGTATCAGGGACAAGTATAGATAAATATTTTGTTTATCAAAATCCTGGCTATGTTATTTACGTGTATTTCGCCGCAGGGTGGTAGATATCTACGGCCAATACCCCATTTCAGGCAGCCAAATGAGTTATTAACAGGTTGTCATTTTTGACACTTTATAGCATTGGCTGAAGTATGCCTATTGGAGCCATTAATTATATTTGTCCGCTCGCTGATCAAAATAAAATTGCATGTACGACATCCGATATCATGATTCCGACCTGAGTGACAAGAGCTTTCTCGTGACCGGGGGGGCAGGCTTCATAGGGTCCAATATCGTAGAGTACCTGCTGAAGTATGGTGCAAAGAAGGTGCGCGTCCTGGATAACCTCCTGACGGGTAACTATAAGAACCTCAAACCTTTTGAGGATAATCCGGCATTTGAATACATGGAGGGGGATATCACGGTAGCTGACACCTGTCAAAAGGCATGTGTGGGTATAGACTATGTCTCTCATCAGGCTGCTTTAGGTTCGGTACCGCGCTCTATCAAGGACCCTGCCCGCACCAATCTGATCAATGTAGGCGGCTTTCTCAATATGCTGATAGCGGCCAAGGATAATGGGGTCAAAATGTTTGTCTATGCCTCCTCCTCCTCGGTATATGGGGATGAAGCTACCCTGCCAAAGGTAGAAAATAAGATAGGCAATCCGCTTTCTCCATACGCTGTATCCAAGTACACCAATGAACTGTATGCCAGGGTATTTCATACCACTTATGGTTTGAATGTGATCGGCTTGAGGTATTTCAATGTGTTTGGACCTAATCAGGACTCTAATGGGCCCTATGCAGCGGTGATCCCACTCTTCACAGACAAGATCATGAAGCGCGAGGTAGTCTATATCAATGGCGATGGCCTGCAGACGCGTGATTTCACATTTGTAGAAAATGCAGTACAGGCTAATGTACGCGGCATGCTCTGTACCCATCAGGCTGCTGTAAATGAAGTGTTTAACATAGCCTACGGCGAAAATTACTCTGTGAATGAGATGTATGACCGGATAGCCGCACAGCTGGGTAGCGACCACCGCCCTACCTATCGCGAGCCCAGGGCCGGAGATATACAAAACTCCCTGGCCAATATAGATAAGGCGAAATCACTGCTGGGATACGATCCGCAGTTCAGCTTCGGCAGAGGTTTAGAGATCACGGTGGACTACTTCCGCCAGATGTAGGACCGTTTGGCAAGATTTTGTGAGTAGTGTAATTGTTACAGTAATCTTTTAATATTATTTTCGTAACATGAATCTCATAGCGCAGTGGTACAATAATGTCCGCCAAAACTGGCGTGATGCTGCGACCGATGAGCTTTTCACCAAGGTTTTCTGGGGCAATTTCATTTTCTGCTTTGCTATTTATATGATAGCCATACAGTGGCTCAAGTTCAATAGTACCCGTATGGGCACCATCGTGAATGATCCGGTGTACTACCTGCTGGAGCCACGTGATTTTTCTCTTTATATCGGTTTTTGTACTTATAGTGTCACCATTTTTACTGTACTGTACCTGCTGCAGTTTCCGCATCTGCTGCATCGCGGCTTCACAGGCTTCACAGTCCTGTTTCTGATCCGCGCCTTCTGTATTTTTATGGTTCCCCTTTCTCCAGCCTCTGATATGGTCAGACTGCACGATCCTTTTACCAATTTCGTAGGCGCAGAAGACTCGATCACTAATGATCTCTTCTTCTCCGGCCACGTGGCAGATATGGCGTTTTTCTTTTTGCTGGTATCTCATCCATGGGCACGACGCTATATCGTGCTGGCTACGGTCTGTCTGGCAGTGATGCTGGTGTGGCAGCGGGTACACTATACGCTGGATGTATTGGCTGCTCCGGTCTTTTCCTACTTCTGTTTCTGGGCTTTTGTCCAGAAAGATGTCATCTGGAGCCCCTTTCTGAAGAAGGTGGAGCCTTCAGACGAGAAAAGCTCCCCTGGCCACGTATTGTAGCCAGTGCGGGTTCGCTATCAGCCTTGCTCCAATCTGTGAAGCCATTATCCACCGCTTTTTGCATATATTTCATCGCCTTTGCAGTATCTCCCTGCCTCGCGGCTATCACCGCGTGGAAGTATAACTGGTCAGTATTGTCCGGATCTGCCAGCTCATATATGGTAGCAAAGTGGTCGGCGCCAGCCATATCATCCCGCGCTATGAGCTGACTGGTGTAGGAGTAGCAGGCCAGGCTGATGAAGCCCAGCAGACGTTTGTCTGCCGGAGCGGCACTGCCACGCAGCCGGGATATGGTAGCCTTCCAATACGGAATGTCCTGATTTTGAAAGGCCTGCATCAGGATCCGTTTCTGATTGGTTTCATTTTGCAGTTGTGCATTCTTTTCAGCTAATTGCTTCTTATAAAGATCCGTTTTGACGATAGCTGTTATATTGCCATTATACTGAAGTGGGTCAATGACCGGGCTGGATATGAAAACCGCTTCCCGGCACCTCTCTACTTCTTCCAGCGCATTATTCTTTCGGGCTGCTGCAGAGACTTCTCTATTCATCAGGTCGTCAAACTGCATTTCCACCACCTGGCTGACCGGAGCATTCTTGTCTTTAGCCTGTAGGAATGTCAGCCAATAGAAGGCCTTTTGATACACTGATTCATCTGGCCATTCATGCTTGCCGGGAAACTCGACCAGAGCCCCCATACCGTCTGGCAGGCCTGCGGCAAAGGTCAGTAGATCCGAGTAGTTCATATCCGCCGTGCCGGCAAAGCCTAACAAGTGCACAGGATGGTCGGCTTGAAAAGGAATAGCCGCACCAGAATATATTACATTGCTAATGTTTAAATTATTGCTAGCTGCTTGCAGCACAACTTTAGATCCGCCGGAGAAGCCCGCCAGGCAAATACTGCCCGGCGCATAGTGTAGTCTGGCTTGCAGATCGTTTATGATATTGGTGATGTAGCCTACGCACTGAGTGGCGTCCAGTCCATTCCTGGAGTTGTTTGATCCAGCCAGAGCGATCCCAAACTGGTCTGCCAATTTGCGGTATTTATCTATTGGTACCCGTCCGGCTCCGTGCGGGTCTGCACATAAGATGATGGTTCGCGCAGGTCCTTCTGATTTGGCGGAATGTGGGATATATAGTTCATAAGACTGACTGCTATCTGAGGGCAGAGATACCCTCACTACGGAGTCTACAGGAGCTTGATAATCAGGGATGGGTGTCTGGTTGGTTACAGAGTTGGGTGTTATTGGATTTTCTGCGGGAGTGGCATTATTGCCGCAGGCTGATAGTGCAATAGTTGTGATAGCTGCCAGTAGGGATCTGATCATGCGTGGTGATATGGTTCGTTATTCAAGATAGTAAAGGCCCGGTATATCTGCTCCAGAAGGATGACCCTGACGATCTGGTGTGAGAAGGTCATGGCTGACAGGCTGATAGAGCCATTGGCCCGCTGGCGTACCTCGTCTGAGAATCCGTACGCGCCACCGATCACCAGCACCACAGTTTTGATGGAGGTATTCATCCAGCGCGCCACCTCATCGGCAAATTTGACACTCGTATATGTCTTACCCTTCTCATCCATCAGGATCAGGTGGTCTCCCGGAGCCAGCTTTTTGAGGATCAGGTCGCCCTCTTTTTGCCGGATCAGCGCCTCTGTACCGCGGATAGAAGCATTATCTATATGGCCGTACTCAAAGGAGATATAGCGCTTGATGCGCTTCTCATAGTCGGCTTCTATACGGCGGATAGACTCATCGGTCGTTTTGCCCAGGAGTATTACTTTGATCTTCATTTTCAAGGGGCAAAATACGCCAGTTTCAGCAGCTGTAGTAGGTATTGGTAAATTAAAATCTATATTTGCGCGCTATATCAATCACTACAAAACAATACAAATGTCTAAGTTAAAAACTCTTGCAGCGCTGGTCATGATCACCATCACGCTGGCGTCATGCAATGATAAATCTAAGCTCCTCTCCAATACCTGGAAGATAGAGGATCTGAAGCTGAGCAAGCCTATCCCGCCTCAGGCCCAGGGATTCTTTCAGGCTATGGTACAGCAGATGAAGGACAATGTTCGTTTGACCTACAAGGCTGACGGTACTTTTACCTATCAGGTAGCTGACCAGACTCAAAACGGCAAGTGGACTCTCAGCAAGGATGGCAAGCAGCTCGTATCTACTGATGACAAGGGCCACTCTGTAACCTACACGGTGGTAGAATTGACCAAGGATAAGTTTGTATCCTACTCTACGGATAAGGGTGACACAGTTACATTTGTCATGGTACCGTCTAATGGCGAGCCGATCAAGCCGTCAGCTCCACAGGCGCCGCCTATGACTGAGGAGGCCCCTATGGGGGGTGATTCTGCTGCTGCAGAGGCCGCTCCGGCAGAGATGCCAGCCAAGAAATAATCTGAACAAATCTTAATAAGGAAGGATTCCCGTTGCCAGTCAGCGGGAATCTTTTTTATTTTTGGCCAAAACCAAGACCAACCAAGATGAAGAAAGTATCTGTACTGATGCTGCTGGCCTGTGTAGCTGTGGCTGCCTGCGCCCAAAGCAAAACCAAAAAGACACCGGCGCCAGACCTGGCAAAATTTGCACTCGTAGAGGGAGGCACTTATACCATGGGCACCGCCAAAGGCAAAGAGCCTGTAGAGGGCCCAGAACATAAAGTGACCATCAAAGATTTCTACATCGCTAAATACGAGCTGACTTTTGAGGACTTTGACCGCTACTGCGATAGTACAAAGCGCAAGCTGACCGATGATATGAAATGGGGCCGGGGCAAGCGCCCGGCTATGATCGTGTCCTGGCTGGATGCTGTAGCCTACTGCAACTGGCTAAGCAAACAAGACAAGCTAAACCCGGCCTACGTGATAGATGAGGCCAATAAGACGGCCAGGTGGCTCGATACTGCCAATGGCTACCGCCTGCCTACCGAGGCTGAGTGGGAGTACGCAGCCCGCGGCGGCAATAAGAGCAAGGCTACAAAGCATGCAGGCTCGGACAATCTGGATGAAGTAGCGTGGTACAATTCTAACAGTGACCAAAAGACGCAGCCGGTAGGGCAGAAGAAAGCAAACGAACTAGGCCTGTATGATATGAATGGCAACGTATGGGAGTGGGTATGGGATATTTATGATGGCAACTACTATCAGCATAGTACAGAGAGTAATCCTAAGGGACCAGAAGAGGGACCATACCGTGTGACCCGCGGCGGCGCATGGTATAATAAACCTGAGTACGTAGCGATCACTACCCGTCAGAATAATACGCCTGACTTTCGCCAGAATAGTGTAGGCTTCCGTATAGCGAGGAATAAGTAAGTTCCGGAGATAAGACGTTCAATAGCCGCAGTTTACTGTGGCTATTTTTTTGCATGATGCCCTGTGTGACCCAGATACTATCCGTAGCGGTCTAATGTTAGCCGTTTGATATAAAAAAGGCTGCACTTCTGCAGCCTTTTTTATTGAGTTGAAACGGGTCACCTGATCAGCGTGAGGCTACCGTCTTTGGTGATTTTGTGATCATTGAGATAGGTGATGTCTATGAGATAAACATACATCCCCGGCTCTAGCAGTACTCCTCTGTAGGTACCATCCCATCCCTGTGACTGGTTGGTAGATTCAAAGACCTTCTCGCCCC
>CAZNDJ010000099.1:0-13263 GCA_964571705.1 uncultured Chitinophagaceae bacterium | reverse complement strand
CACCGTAGCTGTCGACGATGATCTTGCGGCCGGTGAGGCCGGTGTCACCGTGAGGGCCACCTATTACGAAATTGCCCGTAGGGTTGATATGGTACTTGATCTTATTGTCAAAGAAGTGAGCATACTTCTTGTACTTAGCCTTCACACGAGGGATCAGGATATTGACGATGTCTTTCTTGATCTTCTCCAGCTTTACATTGTCATCGTGCTGTGTAGAGACTACGATAGCATCGATGCGCACAGGCTGGTTCTGGTCATTGTACTCCAGTGTCACCTGAGACTTGGCATCAGGGCGCAGGTACTTGATCTCTTTATTCTCACGGCGCAGGGCTGCGAGCTCTATCAGCAGCTTGTGAGCCAGGTCGAGCGCGAGTGGCATATAGTCATCCGTCTCGTTGGTCGCATAGCCGAACATCATACCCTGGTCACCAGCGCCTTGATCTTCTTTCTTGGTACGCTCTACGCCCTGATTGATATCTGCAGACTGCTCGTGGATAGCAGACAGCACACCACAGGAGTGTGCTTCAAACATATATTCAGACTTGGTATAGCCGATCTTGGCTACCACGTCACGGGCTATCGTCTGCACATCGAGATATGCTTTAGACTTCACCTCGCCTGCCAGCACTACCTGGCCAGTGGTCACGAGCGTTTCACACGCTACCTTAGACGATGGATCCCATGCGAGAAAATTATCAATAAGCGCGTCAGATATCTGATCAGCTACTTTATCCGGATGTCCTTCGGAGACTGACTCCGATGTGAAGAGATAACCCATTTATACTTGATTTTTAATGATAAGAATGCCAAATCTATGAATTTTATTGTTACCACAAATGAGGTTATCCATAGCTTATACACAGTGCATTGCCATAGCCTGAAATATTTTTTTTCGGCAATGGTGTAACATTTCATCCGGTCCTGTCTCCAAAGGGAAATAAAAACCAAGATCATGTACGCAGACAACCGCAAAAAATACTTCCTGCTCTTCATTATGCTAGCTTTTGGAGCGCTTTGCATCAATGTATTCGGGCAGGACACTACACCTTTTCAGGTCAAAGTAACCGGCCATGGAGACAAGGCAGTCATCTTCATTCCCGGCTTTGCCTCCTCCGGCGCTGTATGGAATGATACCCGCCGGCTCTTTGAAAAGGATCATACCTGCTACACACTGACCATGCCGGGCTTTGCTGGCGTACCTGCCGGTGGCGAAGCTACTTTCAAAATCTGGGAGAAATCCGTAGCAGATTACATCATCAGGCACAAGATCGATCATCCTGTGATCATAGGTCATAGTATGGGCGGTGCCATGGCGCTGGCCATAGCGGCAGACTATCCTGACCTGCCATCACAGGTAGTAGTGGTAGATGCACTGCCATTTCTCGCGGCTATGCGGGACCCAGCAGCACAGACCAAAGACAAAGTAGATTGTTCTACCGCCATCGCACAATTCAAGGCAATGCCAGACGCACAATTTATGCAGATGCAGCAGGGGAGTATGGCGATGCTCATGGCAGACACGGCTCATCGCAGAGAGGCCATAGACTGGTCTGTAAAGTCGGACAGGACTGTCTTTGCGGCCATGTTCTGCGACTTCTCTAACACTGACCTGCGCTCAAAGCTAGGCGCCGTGAAGTGTCCCGCGCTGATCCTCCTGGAGTCTTACTTTGTCAACCTCAAACCTGCCATAGAAGATCAATACAAGCTGCTGAAGACGGGCGACTACCGATATGCTACAAAAGGTTTACATTTCATCATGTATGATGACAAAGACTGGTACGAGGCACAACTGAAAAGCTTTGTGAAATAAGGCATGCAGGATTTCAAAGAAATATACGAGCAGTACTGGAGCCGGGTCTACCGCCTCTGCATGGGCTACCTGAATGATCCCGCCCATGCACAGGACGTAGCACAGGAAACCTTTGTCACAGTGTGGGAGAAGCTGCCACAGTTTCGTGGTGAGGCGGCAGTAGGCACCTGGATATTCCGCATCGCGTCAAATCAATGCCTGCGCCAGATAGAGCGTGATAAGCGGATGCCCCGCTCCACTATGCCGGAGCAGATAGCGGAGCGGCATGAAGCTGCGCCGGAGGGCAAAATAGCCTACCTCTACAAGGCGATATCGGAGCTCAGCGAGACAGACAGGATCATCATCTCACTGGAGCTGGAGGGGCTGCCGCAGGCAGAGATAGCCTCTATAGTCGGTATCTCAGAGGGCAATGTCAGGGTCAAGATCCACAGGATAAAAGATAAGCTAACAGAAAAATTTAAGCACTATGATGGACAATAATGATGACCTGAAGGCACTATGGGGGGCGGGCGTAGCAGCTCCCGCACCGGATATCACCGCCCTGCTCACGCGCGCCACCACGGTGAAAAGAAAAGCACGCAACAAAATGATATGGGGTAATCTGCTACTCGTGCTGACATCCATATTCATCGCCTGGGTATGGATACACTATCAGCCCCAGATGCTTACTACCAAGATCGGCATCGTACTTTGCATACTTGCCATGCTACTGTATATAGTGACATCTACTTCTATGCTGCAGTTTCTCTTTCGCAGTGAGCCGGATATGGATACCGCCAGCTACCTGGCCCAGATGCTGCGCCTGAGGCAGCAGCAGGAGTATCTGCAGAAAACGATCATGACCGCTTATTACATCCTGCTGTCTACCGGCATGGCGCTATATATGATAGAGTATGCCACAATGCTGGGACGCAGATACGGACTGATCGCCTATCTGGTCACATTTGGATGGATAGGGCTGGCCTGGTTTTACATCCGTCCGCGTACTGCGCGCAAGCAGCTGGCCCCGATCAATGAAGTGATCAAGCAACTGGAGCAGGTACAGCAGCAGCTAAAAGGCTGATGCCCGCAGCAAAAGTCCATTTGCCCCATTTTTCGTATTTTTCGGCCTATGAGTATTGAAGCAGGAAATCCCTATGCGCCTGCTGCTGGTGCAGCGGCTGCCGAAGGGCACAAGATATCGTTAGAGCAATTTAAAGAAGAAGTACTGCGCGACTACAAGGTCGCTATGGCCAGCCGTGAGATGAGTCTCATGGGCCGCAAAGAAGTACTGACCGGCAAGGCTAAGTTTGGCATATTCGGCGATGGCAAGGAGCTGGCACAGGTGGCCCTGGCCAAGACCTTTCGCCATGGCGACTGGCGCAGCGGCTACTACCGCGACCAGACCTGGATGATGGCTCTGGGCGAGCTGACTGTAGAGCAGTTTTTCTCACAGCTATATGCCAATCCTGATCCCGGCGCTGATCCATTCAGCTCCGGCCGCCAGATGAATGCACACTTTGCCACGCCGATGCAGGATGAGAATGGCCAGTGGCTGGACCTCACCGCCAGGTATAACTCTACCGCAGATGCATCTCCTACTGCCTCGCAGATGCCGCGCTCACTGGGCATCGCACTGGCATCTAAGCTCTACCGCCAGAATGAAGAACTGGGTGAGCAGTCGTCAAACTTTACCAATCATGGGGATGAGGTATCCTATGTATCGATAGGCGATGCCTCTACCAGCGAGGGTATCTTCTGGGAGACGATCAATGCGGCCGGTGTACTGCGTGTGCCGCTGGCTGTGAGTGTGTGGGACGATGGCTATGGCATATCTGTGCCTAAGAAATATCAAACGACCAAGAGCTCGATATCAGAAGCGCTCAGCGGCTTCAATGTAAATGAACTGGGCGATGGGTATGACATCTATGTCTGCGAAGGCTGGGACTATCCTAAGCTCGTAGCTACCTACCGCAAAGGGATAGAGAACATGCGCAAGACGCACAGGCCGGCGCTATTCCACATCACAGAGGTCACTCAGCCTCAGGGCCACTCTACCTCCGGCTCTCATGAGCGCTACAAAAATGCGGAGCGTCTGCAGTGGGAAAAAGACTATGACGGCATCAAAAAGTTTCGCGAGTGGATACTGGCAAATGAGATAGCTGACGAGCAAGAACTCCAGGCCATAGAGCAGGAGTCAAAGAAGGAAGCACAGGATGGCCGCAATGCGGCCTGGAGAAAATTTAACGAGCCGATCAAGGCTGAGATAGCCCAGCTCGTAGAGCTGCTGAATGATGTGGCTACTGAGAGCGGCGATGAAAAAGTTTACGAAGCGATCTCCTCTATAGAGACCGCCATGGACCCGATCCGCAAGGATATCATCAAGACTGCCAAAGTGGTGATACGCCAGTTTCGCGGTCAGGAGTTCAGCGCGATAGACAGGCTGCGTAGATGGACAGATAGTTTTGTGGCAAAGTACCAGCAGACCTACAGCTCCCACCTGCACAGCGAGTCTCCTATGGCAGCGCTGAAGGTGCGTGAGGTGAAAGCAGAATACTCTGCCGATAGCAAGATGCTGAATGGCTTTGAAATATTGAATATTGCTTTTGACAAGATATTTGAGAAGTATCCTGAGGTAGTAGCTTTTGGAGAGGATGTAGGCAAGATAGGTGATGTAAACCAGGGCTTCGCCGGTATACAGGACAAGTATGGCGAGCTGCGCATCTTTGATACAGGTATCCGCGAGGCTACCATCATGGGGCAGGGCATGGGCCTGGCTATGCGCGGCTTCCGCCCGATAGCCGAGATACAGTACCTGGACTACCTGCTCTATGGCCTGCAGCCGCTCAGTGATGACCTGGCCTGCCTGCAGTACCGTACCAAGGGCAAACAAAAAGCGCCACTCATAGTCCGTACCCGCGGCCACAGGCTGGAGGGTATCTGGCACACGGGCTCGCCTATGGGCATGATGCTGGGTACGCTACGCGGTATGCACGTCTGTGTGCCGCGCAATATGGTGCAGGCTGCCGGTATGTACAATACACTACTCCAAAGCGATGAACCGGCCATAGTAGTAGAATGCCTGAACGGCTACCGCCTCAAAGAACAACTGCCTGACAATATAGATTCCTTCACCGTAGCGCTCGGTGTGCCGGAGATCATAGAGTCCGGTACGGATGTGACAGTGGTATCATATGGCTCTACGCTGCGTATCGTACAGGATGCAATGAAACTATTGGCAGAAACAGGCATCTCTGTAGAGCTGATAGACGTACAGACGCTGCTGCCATTTGATATCAATGGTATCATAGGAGAGTCTGTGCGCCGGACCAACCGGGTGGTCTTCATAGATGAGGATGTGCCGGGTGGTGCCTCAGCGTACATGTTCCAGCAGGTGTTTGAGCATCAGGATATCTACCGCTACCTCGATGCACCTCCACGCACCATCTCTGCCAAGGCGCACCGCTCACCGTATGGTAGTGATGGCGACTACTTCAGCAAGCCAAATGCTGAGGAAATATTTGAAGTGATCTATGGCATGATGAGTGAGGTAGATCCGGGCGAGTGGCCTGTACTGTGATCAAAACCTTAACATCTGAATGAAAACGATAATTACGTTGTGCCTGATGCTGCTGTATCAGGTTTGTAGCGCGCAGCCTCCTTACGGTGTACTCATGAGTAAGGATATCAGCCACGATCTTTTCAATAATAATCTGGGACCCGATGATAGTCCGGATCCTTCCATTTTTGTGGTTGGGGGTATCACTTTAGATAGTACGGCTGAAAGGGTACTGACCTTTAGGCCCCTTTTTGACGATGCATTGATAGATACCTTCTGGAGCGATTTCAAACACTTCAAGCCATCTGGGCACTATCAGACTGTATACGCCTTTGATTCCTTCCATCTGCAATACCTGTATCTATTGCGACTGATGTGCTCTGATAGTTTTGATCTGCGGGAGGTACAAAAGGTGGTTTTGCATCATTCGTCTGACGGCAGTCATGCCCTGATGGTGTGCAAGATCCGCTCTGCTAATCTGGCAGGGTACGTCAGGGTATTCTTTAGTGTAAACTCCCAACAAAGTATCCATTTAAAAAGCATAGACATTCTTCCGTTTGACCATTCGTCTAATACAATGCTTCAAAACGTCAGCCAAGGAGACCTGGACCTTATAAAACAACATAAAACAGCTCAGCTGATAGATACGATCAAAAATTACTGTGACCAGGAGCAGCTCAAGGGCATTATAAGAACAGGCAGGAAGATAGAAACAATGAAGTTAGCTACTGATCCATTGTTTACCTGGAGATTCTTTATGGAGAAGGGAGATATCTGGCTGTATGGGCTTTTTCAAACCCAGCGCGAGCATCAATATGTGGCCCTCACCTACAGACTGGTAGGCAAAAGATTCAGGCCCGGTTTGATCGAGCTTATAAACTAAATACTACACGTCCACTTGTTGATTTCTATCTGGCACATTCCTTGCCATAAGTCGGCAAACGATTCATTTTAGCTGTTGCCTGAGCATCTGTGGATAGATAAGTGTTTATTTATCAGATTACATAGAAACAATATTAATACTGTGCCGTATAAGGAACTATCACACCTAAATGATGCATAGAGCAATATTTATTATAATGTTATTCCTGCTGGCCAGCCGCCTGGGCGCGCAGTCCAATAGTACCGACCCGGATGAGGCCAGACGGTGGAAACCAGGCTATGTCATCAATCTGAATGATGATACAGTCAGAGGCAAGATCAAGGATATCCGCTTTCTGGATGTCTATTACGACTATCAGCGCAAGGTAGCCTTTGAGCATGATGGTGTCATCACAGAGTATGTTCCTGTAGAGTTGAAGGGTTTTGCACTGGAGACAGAGGAGGCGTCAAAACCTATTCTGATAGTACTGGAGTCGGTGAGCGACCCGCGTGAGGGTGGAGGGCATATCTTTTCACGAGTGTATTGTACCGGCGCCTGCAAAGTGTACGGCTATACCATTACATTGACCCGCGAAAGTGAAGTCATGATGAGCTCTGGCAAGCAGATGGCCCCATCACTACTGGCTACAGAGAAAAAATATATCCAGCTAGGCCACGGAGATTTTATACCACTTAAGTTTATAGGGTTCAAAAAGAGCATGCGTGACCTCTTTACGATGTGCCCGCTCATAGTAGCGCGCCTGGAGAATAAGCAATACACCTATGACAACTGGCAGGCCATGGTACATGACTACAATTGCGGCATCTGCAAATAGCTTAGCGTACACGCGCATAGTTATCCCGTACATATTTATTGAGGTAGGTGGTGAGGCCCTGCCCTGACACTGCGAGCTGTTTCATCTTGTCCACGTGTTTCTTTCCCGGCCGCTTGTGATCATAGATGTACACGCTGTCATCATGAAATTGCAGCGCGATATAGTCAGCTCCTGACTCATAGGCCGTCACTCCACTATTTCCTCCCAGATTTCTGTAGCGTTGCATCTTGCTGGTACAGCAGAGTTGCTGCCATACCTGCTCGCTGTCTGCAGAAATTAGCTACCTTACTATCGCGATGGATTCAAAGTATATAGAGGTAAATGGTATCCGCCTGCATTATGTAGAAGCCGGCAGTGGAGAACTTGTAATACTACTACACGGCTTCCCGGAGTTTTGGTATGGCTGGCGCAGGCAGCTACCGGTGCTGAGCCGATCTTACCGAGTCGTGGCCCCGGATATGCGAGGCTACAATCTCAGTGACAAGCCCCAAGGCATCTCGCAATACAAAATGGATGTGCTGGTAGCAGACATAGCAGAGCTGATACAAAAACTCGGGCAAGGACGTGCGATCCTGGTAGGGCATGACTGGGGTGCTGCTGTAGCCTGGGCGCTGGCTGCCACACGTCCGGAACTTGTGGTGAAGCTGGCGATCATCAATGTGCCGCACCCGCTGGAAATGCAGAAGGCTCTCCGTGGATTTAACCTGCGCCAATGGGCACGCAGCTATTACATGTTCTTTTTTCAATTGCCCTGGCTACCGGAGTGGTTCATAGGGCGGGATCTTGCTAAAACCTTCAGGAATGTATTTTCCAGTTTTAGTCCCAAAGGAATCGTGCCGTCAGACGATGAAATACAACAGTATGTCGATGCCTACAGCCAGCCCGGTGCGCTGACAGCAGCGATCCACTACTACCGTGCAGCACTGCGTGCTCCCGGTCATCTTGATCTCAGTACGGTGCTGCAGATGCCTGTACTCATGATATGGGGTGAGCAGGACAAGGCACTGGGCAAAGAGCTCACTTATAATACAAAACAATATTGCGCCGATCTGGAGATGATATATGATCTAGGTAGCGGACATTTCATCACCGCGGATAATCCTGAGCTGGTCAATGAGAAACTGCTCGCTTTCTTTGCCGGCACTGACCGAAAAGTGGTTTGAATAGCCAGTGTTTACAGCTACATTTAGCGGATGAAGTACCTGAAGGGAATAGGCATCTCTGCCCTTGTCATCTGTATCATCTTGTTTGCTGGTTTCTTTCTCTTGCGCGGTCGTCTGCTACAGTTGGCATTGGGCAAGGTAGAGGCACGGATGCATGACAGGTACCAAACATCTCTTACTGTATCATCGGCAGCATTCACAGGTATTAGCCATGTAGTGGTACATGGTATCACACTGGTGCCTGATGGGCAGGATACACTGGCGTCAGTACAGGAGGCAGATGTAGATGTAGCCATCCTCCCTTTGCTGCGCGGAAGTGCTGATTTTGACGGCCTGCGGGTCAGGGGTGCGGATATACATATCTATCATTTACCGGGCCGTGATAATCTATCTGTTTTCAGGGGTAAAAAGGATGCTACTCCAGTTGAGAGCAGAGGGGGGAGTTTCCGCGAGAGGTGGTCAGACTGGAAATCAAGACTACTCAAAGTGCTGGGCACGGACCTTCTAGCTGATAATGTCAGGATCAGCTATCAGGATACACTACGTAGAGAGGAGGTGCTGATACCACATTTTTTTATGACACCACGAGATCTGACCGGTGTAGTGATAGATGAGGTGCATAGCGACACCATGGTACTGGCTGGCCGGATGATCAGAAAGAAGCAGGAATACGAACTGGAGGTCAGGCATATGAGCAGTGATACTGCTTACCTACCATTTCTCGATGCTGAGCGTGGCCTCCGGTGCCGTTTTGGGTATCTGAGGGCCAATGTAAAATTGGATGAGAAAGGTGACGATGCCATCATATCTGTCGATGCCGATGCTCAGGACTTTCACTTGCACCACTGGCGCCTGGCCCATGAGGATGTGGTCCTGCCAGATGCCTCTTTTTCCGGTCTGCTAAAGATCAGCGATGATGCTGTGGAGTTGGATTCTGCATCGAGCGTACGCTTGTCCCACGCCAGTTGCGGTCTCTTTGCGCGGTATGCGTTGCTGCCGGATACCACCTTTGCGATGCACGTGCGTATGGCAGAGACCGATGCTGATAGTTTCTTCCAGTCTTTGCCGCAGGGTATGTTTGGCACACTGCGTGGTATCTCCTGCCGGGGCGCGCTAAAGTATGACCTCGACTTTCTGATACATACCAACAACCCTGATTCCCTTTTGTTCAATTCGGCATTGACCAAAAAGGACCTGCAGATCGTACACTACGGCGAGGACAACTATGCACGGATCAATGGCGACTTCGTCTATGATGCGTATGACAAAGACCGGCTGGTGAGGCGAATAACGATCGGGCCTGAGAATCCCTTCTTTACCCGGCTGGACCAGATGGCGCCGTACTTGCCGCAGGCTGTCCTACAGGCCGAGGATCCTTTTTTTATGCATCATCGAGGTTTCCTGCAGGAGTCATTTCGCGAGTCTATCGCCAAAAACTATAAGGAGCATCGTTTCGCTCGGGGCGGCAGTACTATCAGCATGCAGCTGGTGAAGAATGTCTACCTGAGTAGAGATAAGACTATCTCGCGCAAGGCAGAAGAGGCACTTATTGTTTACCTGATAGAGAACCTTGGCCTCGTGCCAAAGGAGCGTATGCTGGAGGTCTATCTCAATGCGATAGAGTGGGGGCCTAATGTGTATGGCATAGGCGAGGCGGCGCATTTCTATTTTAATAAGCGGCCGTCGCAGCTGACGCTGCAGGAGAGCCTTTTCCTGGCTAGTATCATACCGCGGCCTAAGTCCTTTGCCTGGCAGTTTGACCATCAGGGTCAGCTGCGCTTCTCTCTGAGCAACTACTTTAAGATACTGACTGAGCGCATGGTGATACGCAATGTACTCCCTCCATCGGATACGGTGGGCCTCAAGGCAGAGGTCACACTGCTGGGGCCAGCCCGGCGCATGGTGATACCGGCAGACAGCCTGCACGGGGAACCACAGGAAGAAGAGTAATACTGAGATAGAATACATTATAAATGGTGAATCATAAACTCTGCAAAAGGTACCCTTCGCCTTTTATTTATACTTAGGTTTGTATCCTAATCCACCTGAAGTAATGTCTCAATCTTTCAACGCCGAGCAAGTGCTCGCAGATTTCAAAAACTGGAATCAACAACTTAAGAAGTATCAAGTGCCTAATACCCGAAAGGCTGTGGTCCAGATACTCAACAGCTTTTCTTTTTACATCGGCTTATGGATACTGCAGTTCTGGCTGTATGACAAGTCGTGGCTCTTTACCGTGCTGATCGCTGCGTTGAATGGTTTCCTGCTGGGCAGGATATTTATCATACAGCATGACTGCGGCCACCGCTCTTTCACGCGTAGCAAGCTGGCCAATGATATCATCGGCACTGTGTCGAGTGCTTTCACTGTGATACCGTATAAGTACTGGGCCAAGTCGCACGACTTTCACCATGCACACAATGGTCAGCTAGAGGTGAGCGATATCGGTGATGTGGAGGTACTCACTACTGAGCAATATAATGCGCTCAGTACATGGGGTAAGGTGCGCTACAGGATCTATCGGAGTCCTTTTTATCTTTTCACAGTAGGAGGCTTCGTGTATGTGGTATTGTATAACAGGTTTGCTTTCCTGCGTGAGGGTGGTTTCGCCAAGGTCAAGAAAAGTGTGACGATCAGCAATGTGGCCTTTGTGGTCCTCTATCTTGCATTGGGCTACTTCCTCGGATTCAAAAAGTTTTTACTGGTGCAGTTTGGAAATCTCTTCTTCTTTGGGACTTACGCCCTGTGGTTTTTCTACATACAGCATCAGTACGAGAATATCTATAAGAACAGCAAGGAGAACTGGAACTACGTACTATCTGCTATCAAGGGTAGTACCTACTACAAGCTACCGTATGTGGGCCACTGGCTCACGGGCAATATAGGCTACCATCACATCCACCACCTGTGCCCTACTATCCCCAACTACCATCTGCGCGCATGCCACAAGAATATGCCAGTATTTGAGAAGCATGTGAATGCACTCAGCTTCTGGCAGAGCCTTAAGACGGTGAATGCCAATCTCTGGGATGCACAGGAGATGCGCATGATCTCCTTTACCGAAAACAGGCGGCGCAGGGACGGACGCTAGGCTGTGGTAGTCATGGGGCATAGCAGCTTTGGCACAGAAACTGATGCCTGACATGTATGCCTTCACTACTCACACAGACAGCCTGGCTTTTCCTTTTGGCTATACCCATCGCCTGTGTAGCATGGACAGTGACGCACGAGGAGATATTTCGCGAGCCGCGGGAGTACTGTATAGGCCGCTCTCAAAACTGCAAGACCATCTGGCAGCGCAAATTCTTCTACCTTTTCACATGTGAGTATTGCTTTAGCCACTACGTGACTATCGGAGCTGTGGCTATCACAGGCTTCAGGCTACTGATAGATGACTGGCGGGGGTACTTTATAGCAGGGTTTGCCCTCGTATGGATAGCTAATCTATACATGAGCCTCCACGCCCTGATACGTACCAGCCTGAAAGCTGAAGGCCTGGAGGCCAAACTGGAAGAGAAGAAACTGGAAAAAGAAACCGGCAATCAGTGACATGTTAAGGGTAGTTAATTTACGAGGGTGATATTGTGCTTAGGCACTGAGACTTGCGTCTATCTAGTGCCGGTACTGGCATATCAACCCAAATCTGAATACCATGAAGATACTATCCGCTTTATCCGTATTGATACTTCTGTCCGCCTGTCATAGCAAGCAGAAAATAGCGAAGAGCGAACCGACACCTATGGAGGCGCTAGCCGCACAGCAGCCGGCTCAGCTGGCATCTCTCTCCGCTGCTAGAGAGGGATTTCGCAAGCCTGAGTATAATCAGGTCCCGGATCATACGAATAACATGGCCGATACCAGTACTGGAGATGCATTAGCTATGAGTGTTTTGTCCAGCAGCGTCTCATATGCAGCGAGTGTACCGGATGAGAATAAGACATCTGCCTGGAGCAGCAGTGTAACGAGTTCTAGCAATACAGGTAATACAGAAGAGCGAACCACCGCTCCTGCACACCACTCTCAGACCGATAAGGCTAAGATAGTAAAGTCGGCTACCCTCGTGATACAGGCTCGCAGCGCTGATAGCAGTCACAATACAATAGTAACTCAGCTGCCAGCCTACGAGGCCTATAGTACAATGGATAAGCGCAGCCAGAATGCTCTAGGCATAGAGCATAAGATCCAGATCAGGGTAGCGCCGGATAAATTTGACGGGCTCATAAATGCTATCATGCGGGAATCTGTATATACTGAGATGCGAGACATATCAGTAGATGACGTGACTGCAGCATACGTAGATATGGAGGCCCGCCTCAAAGCGAAGAAGGAAGTAGAGCAGCGCTATACAGCGCTACTGAGCCGGGCACAATCTATCAATGACATCATAGTAGTGGAGAATAACCGCCGCTATATCAGAGAGGAGATAGACGCGCTGGAGGGCAATATCAAGCTCATGAAAGACCAGATAACCTACAGTACTATATACCTCACCCTGCAGCAACCGATAGAGTCACCGCCACCTCCGGCTACGGCTGCTACTGCGGAGCCCGGCTTTGGCGCGCGGATAAAGGCGGCACTGGTGACTGGCTGGAAGGGGATCGAGTTTTTTGTACTCTTCCTGGTCAATATCTGGCCGCTGATCCTGATCCTGGTACCTGTGGCTCTATGGGCCGCCAGGAGAAACTGGAAAACTATACTGGCAACGGCAGAAGAAAGGGCCTGAGCTATGCTGCGATGATAAGGGGCCAGGCGCTTTTGACCAGAACGGTGAAGCCTACAGCTAGTATGAGTAGCAGCACGATACGGCGAAAACTCTCCTGATCTATCTTCTGAAGGAGTAGTTTGCCGAGATAGGAGCCGAGGGCTGATACGATCATCAGCGCAATGATAAGCTGATAACCTGTACCGCTGACATAGCCGCTCTCTGTATAGATCACTGCGCGGCTCAGGTCTACCCCCAGATCTATGGCAGCAGAGGTGCCTACAAAGAGGTTCTTCTCCAGGTCGTAAGCCGCCATGCAGAGGCCACGGACTGCACCTCCTGTACCGACAAAG
>CAZNDJ010000098.1:0-13337 GCA_964571705.1 uncultured Chitinophagaceae bacterium | reverse complement strand
GCAGTGTTCTTCACACTGGGGCTGGCAGCTCAGGTACCGCAGTATATCAACTATCAGGCGGTAGTGAGAAATGCAGCCGGTACGCCTGTAGCAGGTGGCACCGCAGTCAAATTCCGCTTTACCATCCTCGATGGTTCAGCTACTGGTACTCCTGTATATACAGAGGTATCAAACTCCCTGACCTCCAATCCATCTGGTCTGGTCAATACCGCGATCGGCATCAACTCATCTCTCAGCGCTGTGACCTGGGGTACAGGTAGCAAATGGCTGAAAGTAGAAGCAGATGTAAACAATACAGGTAGCTATACCGATATGGGTACACAGCAGCTGGTGAGCGTTCCTTTCGCTCTTTATGCAGCTAATTCTCCAGCCGGTGCTACTGGCAATACTGGTCCTGCTGGTCCTACAGGTCCTACAGGTGCAGGCACAGCAGGTGCTGCAGGCCCTACAGGTCCTACCGGCCCTGCTGGAGCTGCAGGTTCTAATGGTCTGAATGGTGCTACCGGTGCTGTAGGTTCTACTGGTGCCACAGGTTCTACTGGTGCTACTGGTGCTGGTGTCACTGGCCCTACTGGTCCTACTGGTCCATCTGGTTCTGCAGGTGGCGCTACTGGTCCGACAGGTCCTACTGGCGCTACAGGTGCGAGCGGTACTGGCGGTGGTGCTACAGGTCCTACCGGTCCTGCGGGTACTGCTGGTGCAGCTGGTCCTACCGGTCCTACTGGTTCTAACGGGTCTAATGGTCTGAATGGTACAAACGGTACAAATGGTAACACTGGTCCTACTGGCCCTACTGGTGCTGCAGGTACTGCTGGCGCAGCTGGTGCTGCAGGTGCAGCGGGTCCCGCAGGTCCTACTGGCGCTGCAGGTACACCGGGTATCACTGGTCCTACTGGTCCAGGTGGCGTGAGCGGTACGCTGAACTATGTAGCTAAGTTTACAGCTACTACTACAGTGGGCAACTCTCAGATTTTTGACAACGGTACGAGCGTAGCAATAGGTACTACCTCTCCACTGGCTACCAATAAGGTAACAGTGAACAATGCAATGACCACTGGTGGCAATGCATTGCTGGTTTCTGCTACAGGTTCTGCTAATGCCACTGCTATCTATACAGGTGTTTCATCTTTCCTCACTGCGACAGGCGGTGCCAATATCGCTGTACGTGGTGTATCTAATGGTGTATCTACTGCCAGCACAGAAAACGTAGGTGGCTACTTTGCCGCTACCGGTGCCTCTACTGTAGCATCGCCTACAGCCTATGGACTGAACCTCGCTGTAATAGCTGACGCAAGCTCTTATGGTTCTGCCTTCACTTATAATGAGGGTATTGCTGCTTCTACTGATAGTACCCGCGGCGCAAGCCGTGCTGTGGAGGCTTTTGCTTCTTCAAAGTTTGCAGCTTTCAACCAGGGTGTGTACGGTGTAGCCGATGGCCCTGTTACAAGCACTTCAGCTCTCAATGAAGGTGTACATGGTCTTGCGCACTTTGGTGCTGGATACAATGTAGGTGTATACGGCGAGGTAGATACGACTATCGGTACTACTAGCTTCGGTATCATCGGTGATGCAGGTTCTTGCCCACTTTGCGCTACTAACAACTGGGCCGGTGAGTTCTTCGGTGACGTAGACGTACAGGGTGCCCTTTCCAAGAGCAGCGGTACTTTCAAAATAGACCACCCGCAAGATCCGGCTAATAAATACCTCTACCACTCTTTCGTAGAAAGCCCTGATATGATGAATATCTACAATGGCAACATCACTACAGATGCTAATGGTGAAGCTGTAGTAAACCTGCCTGGCTACTTTGAGGCTGAGAATATCGACTTCCGCTATCAGCTCACTGTAGTTGGTACATTCGCTCAGGCTATTGTATCTAAGGAGATCGCAAACAACCAGTTTGTAGTAAAGACTGACAAGCCAAACGTAAAGGTAAGCTGGATGGTCACAGGTGTCAGAAATGACGTATGGGCTCAAAACCGCAGGGTTGTAGCAGAAGTAGACAAGGCTCCAAAGGACAAGGGTAAGTATCTGCACCCAGAGTTCTATGGTCTGGGCAACGATTACAAGATCAACTATATCCCTCGCACAGAGATGATGAAGAACAAGGCTCCTCGCAAGCCAGTAGCATCAGCTCCGGCTAAGTAAGATATATCACATTACTAGCAAAACCCTCGCAGCAATACTGCGAGGGTTTTCTTTTTGGGGTATTGAGGGATGCAATATATTTGCTCAATGAAATTGCGTTTTCTTGTTTTGACCACATTTGCATTTGCCTTAGCGATCTTGCTGCCTGCCTGCCAGGATCGCATACCTGCCATAGATACTTTCGGTCAGTTGGATAGTGCACAGGTAGCAGCCGATACCACTATGCAGGTCAATATGGACCGCTCTTACGAGTATCTGCGCACATTTCCGGAGGGTGATACAGTGGCCTATGATCTATTGGCATATGATAAACCTAAAGGTTCGAGCAATCCGGAATGGGAGTCGAAATTCATAGTGATCAGAAGGGCTAGGGCAGGACAGGATACGATAGTGAAGGATACGAGACAGGGTAAAGTCAGGGCTGCGTGGCTATCAGATATGGATCATAATGGTAGGTCCGAGCTTTTGTTTTACACTTGCTCTGATTTGGGCAAAAAGCAGCAGGATTGCACACTATATGCGTTTGAGACAGATGGTCGTGCCAAGGCACATAAAATAAGTATTGATGTCCCCGATAATCACCTGCAGGGTGGCCAGTGCGATTCATTCTTTATAGACCACGATCTTTTGGCGAGGGCGGTCACCACATCAGGGCAAGGCAATTCAGGAGCCATAAGAAATCTGCAAATCTATAAGCTGGTTAATGGAAAGTTAATTTTTGAAAAACAGTAGCAGACAGATCTGTAGCTTCCTCATGCTCTGTAAGTTTTAATATACGCTGGTGGCGGAGAGCATTTTTCTTTGTTGAAAAAGCACTGTACTTAAAGGACGTCTTTGACTACATTTGCCATGGTACCTACCATTTTATTAACCTTCTAATTTTTTTCAGACATGAGTCAGATAGCAGCAGTGCATGCACGCCAGATCCTGGATAGCCGGGGCAACCCCACAGTAGAAGTAGATGTGATCACCACCAATGGAGAGCTCGGCAGGGCTGCGGTACCGTCGGGGGCATCTACAGGCAAGCATGAAGCTGTAGAGCTGCGCGATGGCAAAAAGAGCGAATGGATGGGCAAAGGTGTATCTAAGGCTGTAAAGAATATCAATGATATCATAGCCAAGGAGATCACAGGTATCATGGTAGATGAGCAGAACCTGATAGACGCCGTCATGATCAAGCTGGACGGTACACCCAATAAGGCAAAGCTCGGCGCCAATGCCATACTCGGTGTGTCTATGGCTGTAGCCAAGGCTGCCGCTCAGGCATCTGACATGAGCCTCTACCGCTACATCGGTGGGGTCAATGCCAATACGCTGCCCGTGCCGCTGATGAATATCCTCAATGGCGGCGCACATGCAGACAATAAGATCGATTTCCAGGAGTTTATGATCGTGCCTACCGGCGCTGATACTTTCGGTCGTGCGCTGCAGATGGGTACAGAGGTATTTCACCACCTCAAGGCAGTGCTCAAAAAGAAGGGCTATTCTACTAATGTAGGTGATGAGGGTGGCTTCGCTCCCAATATCGCCAGCAATGAAGAAGCCATCGAGACGGTCCTCACTGCTATCGAGGCCGCTGGTTTCAAGCCGGGCAAGGATATCTATATCGCCATGGATGCTGCAGCGACAGAGTTCTACGATGAGAAGAATAAGGTCTATCACTTCCACAAATCCAATGGCAAGAAACTCAGCTCTGACGAGATGGTAGCCTACTGGGCCAGCTGGTGCAAGAAATACCCTATCGTATCCATAGAGGATGGTATGTCGGAAGACGACTGGACAGGCTGGAAAAAGCTCACAGACAAGCTGGGAGATAAAGTACAGCTGGTAGGAGATGACCTCTTTGTGACGAATGTGAACCGCCTGGCCAAGGGTATCGATACCGGCGTGGCAAACTCTATACTCGTCAAGGTGAACCAGATAGGCACTATCACTGAGACCATCAATGCCGTCAACCTGGCTAAAAACAACTCCTACACTTCCGTCATGAGCCACCGCTCAGGAGAGACAGAGGATACCACCATAGCTGACCTCGCTGTAGCGCTGAACTGCGGTCAGATCAAGACTGGCTCTGCCTCCCGCACAGACCGGATAGCCAAATACAACCAACTGCTCCGTATAGAGGAGGAGCTGGGTGTGATGGCACACTACCCTGGTAGAAACTTTAAGTACAAATAATCGTTTAAGGAAGTGAAGCTGTGCCCGTCTGATCGGGTATCGGCAGATTTTGTGACGGAAATGACATTATGACCCGGAGGATCATTCTTTTGCTCTTACTATGTTCTGCCCTGCGCGCAGTGGCGGGCGAATTTACCGGCAATAAGCTGCTGGAAGTACTCGGCGAGGACCGCAATGGTGCCGTATGCGCCAAGCTGAAAACAGAATACCTGCTGGACAAGGCAATGAAGAACCCCGAACTGGGTATCAAGCTGACCGTCACCCATGACTCTGTCAGTGTGATCACAGCGCTCACGCTCACATCCGGTGGTCACGAGATCAATGAGATAAAGTACAAGGAGTTTAACCGCGAGCTGCCCTTCGGGGTATCCTTTGATGATGGAGAGGAAACGCTCATCCAGAAGCTCGGTGAGGCAAAGAGCAGTGGCGACGACCGCCTGAAATTCAAGAAGGACGGCATCACTATCAATGTCTATTTCAAATCATCAGCCAGGAAAAAGATCGCCTTCCTGAAGTTCACACAGAATATAGGAATGGTGGGACCATACCGTATGGACGGTAGCCATCAGGCTCCTGTAGTAGCTGCGGCCCCGGTGCCGGCCAAGGCTGATGCCTCTACCCGCGACTCCCGCATAGCAGCAGCCAAGGCTGCCACTGACAATACTGCAAAACCAGCCGCCAATCCATCTAAGACTGTATCATCCCTGCCTGCTCCCGCCGCTGCCGGCAAGGCCAGCGTCGCTACAGCAGCAGCCAATAAGAGCAAATTTTATCAGGCTATCATGAGCGTGATAGAGTCCGGAGAGGAGGAGATGTTTAAGGACATACAGAAGGCACCAAGCGCGAGATCTAACTTTTGGAATTACAAGTACACCTATGGGACATCTATAGCCATACCAGGAGAGAAGTATAATATGCTTTATAGCTTCCCGTTCCAGAAGTCACAATTGGATTTTGTATCAGTACTGGAGGAAACAGATGGCGCCAGCGCATCTATCGGCACCAAATACCTGGAGATAGAGACGACATTGAAACATGACTTCCCTAACTCTGAGGGCTGGATATATCACTATACCGTCAATCCGGAGGACCCTAAGGGGCCAAAAGATTTTGAGCTGAAGAATGCCAAGCTCGGCAGCATAGTACTGGATCACTCAGTGAATCCATATGGCAAGCATGTACTCTACCTGCGCTTCCTGCTGCAGTATGATTGATCACATCGCCCGTACTCCATCACAGGCCTGCGTGGTATAGATCTCACACTGTAGCCCTGTCACAGTCTCATACCTTCTGCTCAGTATATCGGTGAAGGATGGTATCGTACTCTCGCGTACCAGTGCTATAGCACAGCCGCCAAAGCCACCACCTGTCATACGCGCACCGAGGCAGCCATCTATATTTTGTGCAGTCACGGCCAGCGTGTCCATCTCCAGGCCAGTCACTTCATAGTCATCTTTCATAGAGGTATGAGATGCGGTCATCAGCCGTCCGAATGTATGCAGATCTCCCATCCTGAGCGCGTTCGCTGCATGCTTTACGCGCAGGTGCTCTGATACCACATGGCGCGCCCTCCTACGTATCACCTCATCACCGATGGCCGCCACAGACTCCATAGTAGCATCTACCAGGTATTGGCCTTCGGCCAAAACACCCTTAGCCCTTAGTATAGATACTGCGGTATCGCTTTCTGCTTTGCGTTCGTTGTAGGCTGATTTGATCAGGCTGCGTGGTTTCTTGCTATTGATCACCAGCAGCGCATAGTCATCCAGCTCAAAGGGGATGTGTTCATGCTTCAGTGTATTGCAGTCCAGCAGCAGCGCATGATCTTTCTTGCAGTTAGCCACAGCAAACTGATCCATGATGCCACATTTCACTCCTATGAATTCGTTTTCTACCTGCTGGCATATGACAGCTAACTGTGGCAGATCGATCTTGCCACCATATTCATTTATCAGAGTAAAAGCTGTCATGACCTCGATAGCCGCAGAGGATGACAGACCAGAACCTTCAGGTAGATCGCTATCGAAAAAAAGATTAAAACCCTCCAATTTCAATCCTTCATTCTGTAGTCTTTGGATCACACCTATCGGATAGTTACACCAACTATTCTCCGATAGATAGGCCGCAGGTATAGTGCCAGTAGTAAAGAGTGTATGATTGCTGTGAGTAGTAGACTTGAGATTGATAAGATTCTCAGGACTTCTCTTGAAAATTGCCTTGAGCCCTTTATTAATTGCTATTGGCATTACAAGGCCGCCATTGTAGTCAATATGTTCTCCTATTAAATTGACCCTGCCTGGGGCGAAGTACTGCTTATACCCGGTGCTGTCAGCCTTGCCGAAAATATCCTTGAGGTCGAGGATCATTTTTACTTGATTTTACTTCTCAAAATCGCTGCACACTCATCCACATCCAGCGGATTGGCCGCCGCTCCTGCGCCCATCTCACTACCTGCATACCACTTTATCTTATCCTTTGCCCGCAGAGGCGGATAGAACTCTATGTGAAAGGCAAAATAGTCAGCAGCGTCTTTGTATGCCGGACTATTGACCGGACTCTGATGAATAGCCATGATGTACGGAAACGGCCGGTCATATACCTTGTCAAATCCCTTTACTACCTGTTTGAGCATCACGGCCAGATCCTTCTTTTCATTGAGTGTAAACTCAGTGAAGTTCTGTTTCAGTTTCTTATTGACGATAAAAAGCCCGAAAGGATAATCTGTAAAGTATGGGATATAGGCTATGAAGGATTTATTCTCCAGCACCACGCGCTTCTTATATTTCTTCTCCGCAGCATTGAGGTCTTTGAAAAAATTGCTGCCATGCAGCTTGTAGTATTTCTTGCAGTTGTTCAGCTCGGCGCGTACCTTGTCCGGTATCCATGAGTAGGCATAGAGCTGACCGTGTGGATGCAGCATGGTCACACCTACCTCTTCACCGCGATTTTCAAACTCATAGATGTATTTGATCTTCTTGTCCAGGCTCAGCTCACGGTAGCGGTCTGTCCAGAGCTCCACGATCTTCAGGACGTGATCATCGCTCATCTCGTAGATTTTCTGTGTATGGCGGGAGGAGTACAGTATCACCTCACACTTGCCATAGGCCTCTTTAGCTACAAAACTTTTGTTGGTCTTTCCCTTTTCTACCGCTTCAGGCCTTTGGCTCAGTACAGGAAAATCATTTGTATATGCATAGACATCATACGCCGCCGGTACTGATTTGCCATCTCCCGGGCAGAATGCACAATAGTCAGCAGAGAGGTGAGGACGGTTCTGGCGGTTGGTAGCTACCATCGTCCAGGTGTCCAGCAGGGGATTGTAGCGTAGCTCCGGCATCAGAAGTCGTATTTGCGCTGGGCCAGATTCATACGCACGCCGAGGCCAAAGTAGAACGTATTCTCGCGAAATGCAGCCTGCTCGCTGCTCTTATTCCTGTAGAATGTCTCGAGGTCTACATATATATTATGCCATGGCTGGTAGCTCACGCGCAGATTGATATAGGATATCAGGCCGCGTGCACCCTGGCCTATCTTATTACCAAATTCCTTGGTAGCAGCATCCTGGCGCAGTATGTCCCCACCATAGTTTGCGAGGGCACCGGTAGATGCCAGCACAGTATCCTGACCTACACGTGCTTCTATATTGCGCAGCGTGAGTGTCCAGCGCGGGGCAGGCTGATAGCGTAGCTGAGTGATAAACTCTGCGAAGTTGGCCCCCAGTGGGTGAGCCAGTGCCTGGTTATAGTTAGTATAGCTCAGAGCTCCGTCATGTGTATAGGTGAAGGGGCGCACTGCGTTAAACTCAAACTGACCGTCCAGGTGTTTGATGATGTCGATGTATTTCACCCCTAGCTGTATACCATATTTATTAGCACGCCAGCCGTTAGACTTGATCATGTTCTTTACATTAAACTCGTCCAGCATCAGCTGTCCGTAGATCTGCATATGGTTAAATGCATTGGCCTTGAAGTCTGCCCCTACGAATACATTGTCAGGGCTGCCCAGTGCATGCTCTACAGCGCGGTAGAAGATGATCGGATTGAGGTACGATGGATCGAGGTTATTGCCACTACGGCGCGATATCACACCCTCAAACAGGCCCAGGTCCAGCCATCGTGTCACCTTGATATTGAGGTGGTGAAACGCACCATACTTCTGGAGATAGGTACCATCCACACTACCGCCGCTGGTGCGGTCAGGATTAGTGAGCTGCGTGATCATACTCACATATTCAAAGCGCCAGAAGGTCAGCTTGTATTTCAGGAAGAGATACGGAGCAGAGTTGTCCGACAGGTATAGAGAGCGGATACCATTACCCCAGAAATGTTTATCACGGCCAAAGGTAATATTGAGGTAGTTCAGCACATTGATATTGACATAGCCACGCGCATCAAACCAGTTCGTCCCATCCTTAAACTTGAAGATAGAAGAAGAGTATCCTTTGTAATAGGCAAAGCCATACACATAACCTTGTGAGGTGAAAGCTTTATCTGCGGCATAGGATGGAGCACGCTCAGCGCCACCGGTAGCCTGCAGGTAGAAGCTCAGTACCTTTTTGATATTGCCACGAAACTCTACACCAAAACTCCTGTAGAAGATGAACCGGCCACCGCCACCGGACTCGCCGCCTACGTGCACATCCACTACCGGGTTGAATCGAAGGTCAAACAGGCCTTTTTTCTTGGACGATACGTGGGCAAAACTGGCTGGCTCACGATAGAGTTTTTTCAGGAATGGACGGCGTGTCTTGCTCGTGACGCTATCCAGCCACTCCGCATTGTCATCCATCAGGTACTGTATCTGAAACTCATTGACCTTATCCTGTTTAAGGTTAGAGAAGTGCATCTTCTCTGCCATAGCCCCCACCTCGCCGCGTATGAATGGTTTGTCTCCCGTATGGATCATAGGCAGGATACGGCCATACTTGATATCCAGGCGGTCCACGTAGTCATAGGTATCTCCTCCTACCGGTACATAGGTGCCCTGCGCGATACTCATCACGCTCACTGCGATACCTGCTGCCAGGAGTAGTACTTTCTTCATGCCAGATCTTTACGTAGCCAAGATAGAATTTTTGCCCTAAAAGTGGCAGTATCACCCCTCATCTGCAAAGAGGTCTGACGCTATCCTGTCTGCATAGTGCCGCCCCGCCTGTGTGAGCCGGAGCACATCGCCCTCCAGCCTGTAGTGTTCTGCCGCTACATCAGACAGTGACCTGAGTATCTGGTCTCTGAAGGCTGCCACCTCAGGCCGCGTCAGGTCGCAGCCCCACATTGTGCGCAGGGAGGTCATGATATATTCGTTGGCTCGCTGGGCAGCGGTGAGGTGTTCTATTTCATATGGTAGCTTGCCCTCGCCTATGCTTTTTATGTAGGTGTTGTTATTGGCCACGTTCCAGCGGCGTGAGCTGCCGTCATAGGAGTGTGCGGAGGGACCCAGGCCCAGGTACTTTTTACCACGCCAGTAGTTTGTATTATGGATAGCATGATGGCCGGGCAGGGCAAAGTTGCTGATCTCATACTGGTCATAGCCGTGTGCCGCCATCTCCTCCATCAGTATGTCAAACTGCCTTGCGCTCTGCGCCTCATCTACTGGTACGGCGCGGCCTGTACTGATGTTCTTGTCGAGATAGGTCTTTGGCTCTACGGTCAGCGCATAGGATGATATATGTGGTATGCCCAGCGCAAATGCTTGCCGGATATTGCTACGCCAGGCCTCATCACTCATAGTGGGAGTACCATATATCAGGTCTATGGTCAGGTTTTGAAACCCCGCCTCCTGCACCCGGTGTATCGCCGCTACAGCTTCCTGAGCATTGTGAGCCCTGTTCATATATATCAGGTCTGCCTCGTGAAAGGACTGCACCCCGATAGACAGCCGGTCCAGTCCGATAGACCGCAGCGCTGCCAGTTCGGCTACCCGCTCGGCGGTCAGGTCGTCGGGATTGGCCTCTATGGTCAGCTCCTGCAGGCGGACCCTCGGGTGAGCGCGGTAGATAGCTTCTGTTATCTGCCTGAGCTGATCGGTGCGCAGCATGGTGGGGGTGCCGCCGCCGTAGTAGATCGTCTCTATCTCCTCACCACTTAGGTAGTCTCGCGTCAGCTCTATCTCCCGGATGATCGCGTCTACCAGTTCATCGCGGCGGGCAGGAGAGGTGGTAAAGTAAAAATTGCAGTAGTGGCAGGCCTGCCGGCAAAAAGGGATATGGATGTAGATGCCTGCCATGCCCCAAAAATCAAGAATCTTATTGCCAATGCCAAAATCTAAATCCATCTTTAGCGTTATCTTTAGCTGATCGGATGAAAGGATGGTTTTTATTGCTGGCCGTAGTATGGCTAAAGGTAGCATACGCTCAGGAGCCCTGGCACCTGGAGGTAGTATGCCATGACAAGCCCGCCGCATTTTTCACCAAGAAGCTTTCGTACAGGACCACCTTCTCTGATTCCATCAAGCAGCGCAAGGAGATAGACTATCTCTACACCCAGATCCGAAACCAAGGCTACCTCACCGCATCTATGGATAGCATAGTCAGCCTCGGGCACACCACCTTTACATATATATATGTAGGAGACCGGTTTGAGACCATTACTATATATAATGGTAATATCCCTTCCGACTTCCTCCCGGATATAGGATTGAAAAAGCTGGGCGATGGCAAAGTGATACCCGCAGATGGTACCATGCTATTCAAGGAGAAGATCATTCAGTCATGTGAGAATATAGGTTATCCCTTTGCAGAGGTGTGGCTGGATAGCTTTAGTATGAATGATGGACAGATAGCTGCCAAAGCCTATTTGCAGTTGCATGAATTATTCCACTATGATACGCTGAAGATACAGGGCAAGACCAAAGTGCGTCCCCTTTTCCTCCGAAACTATCTCGGCATCAAAGCTGGCAAAGTATATAATGAAGCCAGCGTGCGCCGGATCACTCAGCGCTTGAGCGACCTGCAGTTTGCCGAGGTCATCAAACCTCACTCAGTAGAGTTTCGTGGCGAGAAGGCCAAGATCAACGTCTACCTGAAAGATAAAAGATCAAGTCAGTTTGATTTGCTCATAGGTGTACTGCCAGGCAGCTCAGGCCAGAAGGTGCTGATCACCGGAGATGTCAAGATACATCTCGTATCACCCTTCGGCGCCGGAGAGGATCTCTACCTGCAGTGGCAAAAGCTGCAGCCCAAGACCCAGACACTTACCGCCAGGATCATTTATCCCTACCTGCTAGGTTTGCCGCTAGGGCTCAATGTCAATTTCCAGTTTTATAAGAAGGACACCTCTTATCTGCAGATAGATGGAGATTATGGTGTACAGTATCAGCTATCGGGCAGTGATTATCTAAAGGCTTCTTACAGGCAGAAGGTGTCTATCATTCTCAATCCTGATACTAACTATGTCAAGATCAATAGAGCACTACCTCCCAATCTTGACCTTAGTACAAACGAGTTTGCCCTCGAGTTCTATTTGCAGAAGCTAAACTACCGCTTCAATCCAGTATCAGGTTTTGTACTTCAGACGAGTATCGCTGCCGGTGCACGCACTATTAAAAAGAATACGACCATTGCTTCACTATACGACCAGGTAGAAGGGAAGACCTTTGCCACTCTGTACGATACCACAAAGCTCACCACCTTTCAGCTTCACCTTGCGCTCATGATAGATAAATTCTGGAAGATCAATAGCCGCATGACGGTAAGGACGATGTTTGAGGGCAAATACTTCTTTGCAGACCGCATTCTGGACAATGAGCAATACCAGATAGGTGGTGTAGCATCTTTACGGGGATTTGACGATCGCTCTATCTTCACCCCATACTACGCCATGGGCGACCTGGAGTATCGCTACCTCATTTCAAAAAATTCCTATTTCTTCGCCTTCTTCAATGCAGCATTGGTGAAAGAGCCGGGACACTATGTCAATAAGCCATTCGACTTTCCGTTTGGTTTCGGAGCAGGGACTACCTTTGAGACCAAGATCGGACTCTTTGGTTTGACCTATGCCCTGGGCAAGCAACTGGATAACCCGATCTCATTTAAAAATGGTAAGATACACTTCGGCTATATAAACTACTTCTAGTGCGCCTGCTACTTCTGATAGTACTACTCATATGCTCCTCTGCGCTGCGTGCGCAGGATGACTCACTGGGCGTTGCGCAGGATTCAGTTGCCATGCAGGATAGTACTGCCGAGGTGATAGTCATAGATACTGCAGCCGTACGCCATGCTGATAGCGTAGCTGGCTATACATCATCTATAGTCACTGGTACACGACCTACCTGGTATGATATAGAGCAGGAGCGGCGCACACCTGACAATACTTTTATGTTTCTCCTGCTGGTTACTTTGCTGGTGGTCCTTACTACGCTGAAACTCGCATTCAGCAATGATTTCACAGACCTCTTCAGGTCAGTAGGCAGTTCAAACATTGCATCACAGATCGTACGTTCATCTCGAGAGGACTTATCGCTTTCATCTTTTCTGATGAATGGAATTTTTGTAGTAGCGATATCTATCTACACACGATTTGTACTACTCCACTTTTTTCCTTACTCTGCATTGTCCGACAATTTTTCAATAGTTAGGCTCATCATTTTATTCACATTTTTTTTCGTCGCCAAGTTTGCATTTCTACGTTACATCGGAAATCTTTTTGAGATCAAAGCATCAGTAGATGAGTACATGTTCAATCTCTCTGCTATCGTCAGAACCATTGGTATTGCAATGATTCCAATATTATTCATGCTTTATGCTTCATCAGAAAAATATTTTCTTTTCATCTTCATCGCATCGCTTGTGATATTGAGCGCGGGCATCGTGATGATCATCGTGCGAGGTTTATCCACATCGTATAAAGTGATGTACAGCAGTGTGTATCATTTTTTAATATACATTTGTGTTGGAGAAATATTACCAGTATTTCTATTTATTAAATTGTTAACCAAAACAGCTATTTAACATGGCAACAAAGTCAACAGCAAAGAAAGCTGCCCCTAAGAAAGCTGCTAAGAAAGCTGCC
>CAZNDJ010000097.1:418-13469 GCA_964571705.1 uncultured Chitinophagaceae bacterium | reverse complement strand
CGGCGCTACGCTCGTGCACTCTGTAGATAGCTCTGTAAAGGCAGTAGAGCTGGCTGTGCAAAACATAGCACTCAATAATATCGCGGAGGGCATACACCAGGCTGCTGCAGAGGATGTATTTGAATTTCTGAAACGCTCACCGGATCACTACTATGATGTGATCGTACTGGACCCACCGGCCTTTGCCAAGAATCAGCATAGCCGCCACCAGGCTGTGCAGGCCTACAAGCGCCTCAATAAAGCTGCCTTTGACAAGATAAAGCCGGGCGGTATCGTGTTTACATTCTCCTGCTCACAGGCAGTGGGTCCGGAGCTGTTTGACGGGGCTGTAGCGGCAGGCGCTATAGAGAGCGGCCGCAATATCCGCATCATAGACCATCTCAATCAGCCGGCAGATCACCCGCAGAGCATCTTCCACCCGGAGGGATTGTACCTCAAAGGACTGGTACTCTCCGTGGAGTGAGTTGATTCCGGATTTACGATTTCGGATTGCGGTAGCGTAGCGCGACCCCTAAGTTATTTGATCTGAATTACCTTATCCTGCAAAACCCTTGGGCAGACTGAAGAACCAACTACAGTCATATTGGTGAATTGCATCCTTTGCCCGGAATGCAAATGTGTGATCGCTTCTTTCATCTCTGTCGTTAAGCTGCAGCCCTGAGACTTGTATCTCTTTCCATCAATGATCAGATCAAAACTCTTTGCAGTAGCCACAACAGCACCGCTTGAGTAAATCTGAATGCACCTGTCACTGGAAAATAATGAGGAAGAAGCAGAAGAAGACGCTACCTGCCCACCTAAGACTAATGAGTATTCCCATGTGGAATTTGCTTTTGCTACTACGTTTAAGTAGCAAAACATAGCCAAGACAAGCAACAGTCTAGCCATAACCTACTTAATGCACGAATACACTATTAGCTGACCTAAGTGCATCTTCAAATGCCTTGACAGAAAAGTCGGGGCCGAAGTCCTTGAGCGGATCAAAGTAATTGAGGAGATTCTCTGTAGGCATATTGCCTATCAGGTCGTCATCTGCCATAGGGCAGCCTCCGTAGCCCTTGATCACAGAGTCGAAACGCATACAGCCATTCTTGTATGCTGCATCCACTTTCACGCGCCAGTTGTGAGGAGCGGTGTGCAGGTGCGCGCCGATCTCCAGCTGCGGGAAGCGTGGTATGAGGGTACTGAACAGATGTGTGATCGTGTCAGGCGTAGCTACACCTACTGTGTCTGACAGCATAAATATTTTGATGCCGAGGTGGCTCAGTTGCTCTACCCAGCGCTCTACTATCTCGGGGTTATAAGGGTCTCCATATGGATTACCAAAACCCATAGAAATATACAGGATCAGTTCTTTGCCATTCTCGTCACAGAGTTGCTTGATCCGGGTCACCCGCTCGAGAGACTGCTGTATGGTAGCATGCGTATTGCGCATCTGAAATGTCTCAGACACTGAGAACGGGAAACCGAGGTATGTGATCTGCGGGTGCAGGCAGGCATTTTGCGCGCCGCGCTCATTGGCTATGATGGCTATCAGCTTGGTCTTGGTAGCTGAGAGGTCCAGCCCGGCCAGCACCTCTACGGTATCTGCCATCTGAGGTATGACCTCTGCCGATACGAAACTGCCAAAGTCCAGAGCATAGTAGCCCACGCGGAGCAGCTTATTGATATACTCTATTTTGCTCTCGGTAGGGATGAAATACTTCAAGCCCTGCATGGCATCTCTGGGGCACTCTGTCAGCTTGATCATTCGGTCAGGTCGTTTTTAGTGAGGGTGAAGGTGGGACTTCTTTTACAAAAATAAAAATCCTCCCACTGAACCAGGGTATTCTGTATTATACCGGGCGGCCAATACTTTTTCACCGCAGAGGCGCGGTAAATCTAAATCCTCACATCCCTGCTTATCACTATATTGGCCGTATGATACTGATAGACCAGCGCGACCATCACGACCCCTATCTGAATGCTGCCATGGAGGACTACCTCGTGCGCACGCTGGTACCGGGAGACGAGATGTATGTGATGCTCTATATCAACGATGCCAGCGTAGTGGTAGGCAAAAACCAATCGATATACAAAGAGGTCAGCTTTGACTACCTGCGCATGGGTGGCACTGTGGTACGGCGGCTGTCGGGTGGCGGTACCGTGTACCACGATCCGGGCAACCTGTGTTTTGCCTTCGTCTGCGCCTTTGACGACCGGCGGGTGAATAACTACGCCTACTTCAATCAGCCCGTCCTGGATGCACTGCATGCAGCAGGCATACAAGCGGAATTTAATAAGCGCAATGACATCATCTGGCAGGGCAAGAAGATCTCGGGCAATGCGCAGTTTACCGATCGTAAGAATATCCTGTCTCATGGCACGCTGCTGGTCAATAGCGACATAGAGGCCCTGCGTGTAGCGCTGCGTCGCAATGAATTTGAGATAGAGTCTAAGGGAGTGGCCTCAGTGCGCAGCACAGCAATGAATATATCCGAGAGCAGCGACCAGATCAGGACGGCTGCAGGCCTGCGGGAGCATCTGCTCTCATCCCTGCCTATATCTGCGAGGCAGGAGCTATCTGGGCAGGAGTGGCAGGAGGTGTACGCCACAGCAGAAAAATACCGCTCCGCTGCCTGGCTCTGGGGCCGCAATCCCTATACAAGGATTGTGCACGATGGCCTGACCATAGAGGTGGAAGACGGGCTGATCATCAGCATCACATCAGCAGACCCACACTTACAGACTGTAGTAGGTAAACCTTACCGCTATGATGTCTTGAAAAATGAAGTGGACAGCGCGACACTCGCGCGTATTTTCTAGGTGCGCCAGAAGCGCAGCAGCAGCACCTCGGCACCGAGAGCCAGGAGGGTGAGTACGATGAAGAGCTTCCATAGCGACACTCCCCTATCCATCTCTTTGATCACCTGTGCTACCTCCAGTCCTACGCTATTGGCCACATTGATATTGCTGCCGCTGTATTTGGTGCGCAGCTCATCTACCTTGTAGAAATTGAGGTCAGACTCGCGGCGGTCGTAGTTTAATGCTATCACATCTGCTGAGTCGGAGTTTTCCAGTGATACATTGTAGAAGCCGGCCTTTTTGATCTGGTCTTTCAGCCCTAGTATCACCTTGCTGCCCAGTGCAAACTGCTCCGGTATGAACTCTACATCGTCTCCCTTTACCTTGTAGACCTTATCCGTACCTGCGCCCCTGCTGGCTATCTCTATACCCTGCTTATCTCCTATTTTGTATGCCAGGTTGTCTTCGTGATTACCCATCACAGCCATCTTGTATAGCATAGGAGCAAAGATGGCATGGATAGGCAGGTCAGAGTTTGCCTTATCCAGTGGCGCAGCGCATACATACAGCGCGCCGGACTTGTAGCCTGTCCTGGAGAGAAACTCACCTCCATCCTTCAGCGAGAGTACAGCCTCATCCATGCCAGTAGACCTGCTGCCTATAGCGTAGTATTTCTTCGCCTTTGGCATGCTCATATTCTCCGGCACTTTGTCAAAGATATCTTTGAAAAGGCCTTGCTGCATGTTGATCTTTGCTATATCCTGCTCCGACTCGCGCCATACCCCCAGTGTACCGGCACCTACAGAAGAGAGGAACGCGTTATAAGACTCGGCATTTACTTTATCCGCCGGGAAGAGGCATACCGTACCGCCATCTGCCAGGAAGCTGGTCAAAGCTGTAGCGAGGCCGGAGGAAATGCTATTGACGCCCGATACTACGAGCAGTTGATTGCCTTTGATGCGGCTATAGTCCAGAGAGCCGGATAGCGCAGCCTGATAGTCAAACTCTGCCTGGTCTTTGAAGACAGCATCTACATAGGCATTTGCCCTGCCCTCACTAATGGAGAGCACCTTGATCTTATCAGCTACGTGGAAGGCGAAAAAGTAATTGTCATCATAGGTGATCGGATAATCCTGCAGGCTCAGCTCTGCCTTATTCCACCCTGTCTGATTGATCACAAAGCCTATCGTATCATAGGCATATGACCCAGGCTCTATCACGAAGTCCGCTATCCCCTTATTCTGGCCGTTTATTTTGAGGGAGATACGATTCTCATCCGTGGCTTTCTCACCGCTGTTGCGCAGCTTCACTATCAGGTGGGCACTCTGTCCGGGCAGCTGCACAGGCTCATTAAACCAGGCTGTATCTATAAAGATATTCTGCTGTACATCCGCTGCTAGTGGTATGAGGTTATACTTCACCGAGGTGTCTGGTGTGAAGTCGCCTATATTGTGCTGGAAGTCTGAGAGCAGGTAGGCCACCTTGTTGCGCGAGTTCTCCAGGCTGAGGGCATCTGCCTGCCTGCGGGTGATCTCTGTGAGGCTACGCGCAGCAGGAGATATCTCTACCTCGTCGAGCATAGAGAGAAATTCCTCTTTGCTCACCAGGCGTTGCTGCTTGCCCTGCAGGTCATTGGTCACCAGCTGAAACTGGTCATTGGGTGCATAGTTTTGCACGATCTCTTTGCCGGCCTGTTTGGCCTTGTCCAGCAGGCGTATACCGCCGCTCATGCCATTCATAGAGTTAGAGTTGTCTACATAGACGCTCACGTATTTTTTGCCGGAGGCGATATTTGTATTCTTCTTGGGTATGAATGGCTGCGCAAAAGCCAGCACGAGAAATGCTACTGCCAGCATACGGGCCGCGAGCACCAGCAGGTGTTTGACGCGGGAGCGCGCCGTAGTTTCCTCCTTTACCTCTTTGAGAAAAGATACATTGCTGAAATAAACCGTCTTGAAGCGCCTGAAGTTGAACAGGTGAATGATAACCGGGATAGCCAGAGCCCCGAGCGCAAAAAGAAACGACGGATATAGGAACTGCATACCCGGCTAAAATAGAGAATATATGGCAAGGCTACAGAGATTTTGGCTACCTGCCCGGCACATAGTCTCTGATGCGGTGCACTGTGCTATCAGACTGTGCGTACTTCGGCAGCGAATCTCCCCAGAAAACGACATTGTATTTATGATCTTTCAGGAAGAGGTAATCGGACTCATACCTGCCGCTATAGGCAGGCACGCCGACGTAGAACATTTCATCTATATTCTCCAGCTGCTCCATTCCTAATATTACACTGTTGTCTGGTAGCTTGCCGGACAGTTGCTTGATCACGCTTGTATTTGCCAGCTTGAAAGCACGCGTATGCCCTTGCCACGTATCAGGGTCAAAGTGGTTTTCCACTATCATGGACCAATGAATAAACTGGATCAGCAAGGCCATAAACACTGCTCCTCCCGCCAGGTATCTCAATCCCCTGAAACTCCATATCAGTCGCAGTACTCCTGCTATGACTGCGGATAGCAAGATGAGGCCCAGGGGCATCACTACCATCACATATGAAGGTAGTTTGGTCTGAGCCAACGTAAAAAAACTGTAGACCAGCAAAAACATGAATGAAAGCGCAGCCGCGAGCCGCAGCCTGCGCGCAAAGATGAAACAGCCGATCATACTCAAGCCGATCAGATACTGCAGACCTCTGAAGTACTCCGGGAGTATGTGTATGTAAAACCATGTCTCATGCTCGTGCCCCTCTACTATCTGAAAGAAATGCTTGCTGTTGTAGGCATATTCAAAATGAGCCTCCACCGGATACCGGCACAGGATAAAGATCTGCCATGGCAGGAATACGAGGAAACACACAGCCAACGCCTTAGCAAGGTTTTTGAGAGTGGCTGTCGTGAATAGGTCTCTATCCAGGAAAAGATGATAAAAGGCAAAACCCGAAAAAATAAGCATACCGGTCAGCCACTTGCACAGTATGGCACAACCAGCAAAAGCCCCCATCAGCAGCAGATACCGCTGCCGCCCCCGCCGCTCAAAAGACACCCAGGCCCAGATAGATAGTGTGACGTAAAAAAGAAAGGCAATGTCATTGTGCTCCATGCCCATCATACCACTATTCATCTCTAGCAGTGGCTGATAGCAGGATAGTATGAAGGCAGAGATAAAACCCGCTACAGGATCGAAAACCATCCTGCCTATCTGATATACCACCAGGATCAGAATAGAAGTCATAATAAGGCTGGGCAGCCTGACCGCAAACTCTGTAGCTCCAAACATCCGGATAGAAAGCGCCATCTGCCATAGAAAGAGTGGCTGTTTGTGCAGCCAGATATGCTTGTCTGTCCACTCCTCCCGCACATTGGAGAGTATATGATGCTCTATGAGGGTGGGCCTGAGCCAGTGCTGGGTTAGGTTTTTGGCCACCAGTGCATGGAAGCGTTCGTCCCAATCATGCAGAAACGGGTCGAGGGTAGCAAAATAATAGCGCAGCACTACTCCTCCCGTCAGCAGCGTGAGCAGCGCGTACCTATGCCTGCCTGAGAGAAACAAGAGCGCTGCGCCGACGTGCAGGACCATAGCCAGCTGGAAGATATTTTGCCCTGTCACGATCGCAGTGCTTTTAGGATAGCTTCATTCACATCTGCGGGCTGTGTACAGCCCATCACATGAGAGCCTCCGGGTATAGCCACGACATTCCGGACCCGGGAGAAAGGGAATAGCCTGTCGCGGGTACCGTGTATATGCACTACATCAGGTCTGTGATCCGGGCTTCCATCCCAGTGTATCACTTCATTGATAGCCCACTCTACAAAGTCCGGATCAGCATCCTCATGCATGTCCATGAGCAACTTGGCCACACGGGTATCACGCTTTGTGATCAGTACCCTGATGTTAGATTTACTGAAGTCAATGAACCTTTTTCCGGAGAGTAGCTTATGCAGTTTCAGGTACTTCATGACGCGTATCCACAGGGGCAGCTCGCCGCGATGCTTGACAGATGAGATCAGTATCACCTTCTCAGGCTGCACTATTCGTGCTATCTCCATAGACAGGATGCCGCCCAGTGAGGTGCCTATCAGTATAAATGGCTGTGAGGTATCTATCCGGGCTGTGAGCCTGAGGGCATAGGCACGTAGATCTTCACCCGGCAGTGGCTTCTGATGCTCCAGCACCTCGTAGCGCTCCAGTACAGACATCTGTGGCTCGTACATACGTGCATCTGCGCCGAGGCCGGGTATCAGGTATATCATGGGAGTAGCCATCAGTTCAGCGCTTTATCCCACATTTCATCGTATTCTTTGTGCTGCGGCAGATTGCCGTGACCAGCACCCGGCACCTCTATATAGGTGAACTGGTGCAGCCCCAGCTCGCGAAACTGGCGCGGTGACTCTACAGGTATCACCCTGTCGGCTGTGCCATGTATCACATAGGTAGGGTGCTGTATATCCCGCAGGTACTGATAGGTGCTGAGAGGATAGCGGGATAGCAGCCCGATGGGCATGAAGCCATACCTCCGCTTACCTACATCCGTGATGGAGTAGTATGGGCACTCCAGCACGAGAGATCGGAACCAGGCCCTGTCACGCGCCGTATGCGCCGCCACTCCCGTACCGAGCGACATGCCGTAGATGACTATGCGGCTGGTAGGGAAGTGCGCCCTGGCAGAGTCATACAGTGCCAGCCCGCTGTTAAAGATATTATCCTCAGAAATGGTGCCCGTACTCTTGCCATAGCCGGAATAGTCTACCATCATACAGTCATAGCCGCGAGCGGTGAAATAGCCAGCTTTGCGCCCCGCGCGATCCAGCGCCTCTCCATTGCCGTGAAAGAAGATGACCACGCCCTTGGCGGGTGTATCTGTGTAGAAATGGAGTGCGTCCAGGTCACTCCCATCAGCCAGGTGGATGCGAAACTCATCATACCTGCCCGGAAAGTCATACCGGAAATCCTGTGCGATCGGGTACGGGTGAAAAAGCAACTTCTCCTGATAGAAGTACATGGCAGCACAGAGCAATACGTAAACCGATACGATCCCTATGGCGAGCCGCCTGAGCCACTTTTTCATATTTACCCGTGTTTCAGACAAAACTAAGCATTGCACTTATTTTTGATGTCAAAAATTGTATTTTAGGCTTTTATATAGTCGTACATGCCCTCTAGCACCCCGGAAATCCTCAAAGCTCTCTTAGGAAAGTCTGCAGACCTGGGTAAGCTATCCCCTGACGCGAAAAAACTACTGGATACAATACAATCCGGCCTCCAAAGCGACGTATTCACGCATTTCTTTGGAGAATATGAAAAGCTGAGTAGCATCGGGCTGACACAGTCTGACATCAAACAATATTTTGATGAGTGGTACACTGAGGCCGTCTCTATCATCAATGACTCGGGCACCCAGCTATTCATCAATGAGCGGCACACAAAGATATTTGGCTACGCAGCTGCAGAGCTGGTAGGCCACGATACTTACGCCACACTATTTCCGGAAGAGTTTAAACCTACTATAAAAGCCAAATCCGAGCTACGGAGAAAAGGGGTTTCAGATGTATATGAAGCCAGAATGTACCGCAAAAGCAAAGAGCTGATAGATGTACGCATCACTGGCAAACCGCTCTTTAACACTGCTGGCATCTACATAGGCGCCATAGCGATCATAGAGGATATCACCAAGGAGCGTGAGCTAGAGGACAGGCTGCGCCGCACCAATGAAGAACTCGAGGCCAAAGTACAAAAACGAACGCGCGAACTGACTATCTCAAACTACCAGATGGTAAATGAGATCAAAGAGCGTAAGCTGGCTGAGATAGCGGTCAAAAATAGTGAGAAACGATTCCGCGATCTTTTCTACAGCTCACCAGAGGGTGTTTTTGTAGAAGATTTCGAAGGTAATATATATGACCTCAATGATGCTGCGGCAAAACTGCACGGCTACACGCGCGATGAAATGATAGGCCAGAATGTACGGCAGTTTTCGCCGACAGATGACCTGGATGCATACCAGATGCGGCAGGAGCAGCTCACACTGGGCACGATAGGTTCGTTTGAAGCGCGGATCAGACATCGTGACGGGCATATGATACCGGTAGCTGTACGTACAGCTGTGATAGAGTACAATGACAAGCCTGCACTACTGCTGCATGCACGTGACATCACTGACCGTATCAGGTACCAGGAGACGCTCAAAGAGATGAATGTACAGCTCGAGAAAAAAGTAAAGCAGCGTACAGAAGAACTGGAAAACCTGAACACAACGCTACAGACAGAGGTGTCTTTCCGTAAAGGTGCCGAGGCAGCGATAGAGCAGCAGAAGGACTTCCTCCGCCTGCTCATAGATATGAATCCTAACCTCATCTTCGTACGCGATAATGAGGGCAAATATGTGCTGGTCAACGAGGCATTTGCCTACTTTAATAATGCGACGCCAAAGGATATGATAGGGCGTCACATTGAAGATTTCCACCACGATAAGGCACAGTCAAAAGTCTTTGAAGAGGAGGACCGCCGTATCTCATTGCTCGGAGAGAGTATCAGCCAGACCGATCAGAAGATGCATCACAAAGGATCGGGCAAAGATATATTTGTGCAGCTGGTGAAGCGGCCTATACCGGCGCTGGATGGCCACGCAAAGAATATCCTGGGCATCATCACAGATATCACCGAGATCAAGGCTGCGGAGGAAAAACTGAAGCAGTCCGAGCAACTATACCGCCAGATAGCGCGAAATGTGCCTAACTCGGCCATCTTTATCTATGACAAAGATCTCCGGTATGTACTCGCGGAAGGCTCGCTGATAGGTGTGATCAGCCCGCCAAAGGAACAAGTGGAAGGACGTACTATCTACGAGATCACAGACAAAGACCTGATGCCGGCCCGCGAGAGCCGCTACAAAAATATACTCCTCGGCAATAGTCAGGTCGAGCAGTTTGAAGAGGGAGACAAGACGCTCCTGACCAATGCCCTGCCTATCAAGGACGACCACGGCAATATCATCTATGGCATGGTGATCATCCTGGATATCACAGACCTGACCAAAGCGCAAAAAGAACTGGAAGAAAAAGCCTCTACACTCAAGCGATCCAACGAAGAGCTGGAGCGGTTTGCCTATGTGGCGTCTCATGACCTGCAGGGGCCACTGCGCACCATTACCAGCTATCTGCAGCTGCTGGAGCAGCGCTACTTCCAGGATCTCGGGGCAGATGCCAAGGATTTCATCTCCTTCTCCGTGGCTGGTGCCAAGCGGATGCAGCAACTCATCACAGACCTGCTGAACTACTCCCGCCTCAACTCCGTGCCGCGTCCATACCAGAATGTGAATCTCAACGAGCTCCTGTTTGTAGTGACAAAGAACCTGGAAAGCACTATAGAATCAAAGGGAGCTACTATAGAGTATTCGGGATTACCGGTCATCTTTGCGGAGCAGTACCAGCTGACCCAGATGATGCAGAACCTGGTAGACAATGCTATGAAGTTTATACCTGCAGACCGGAAGCCGCTCATTAAAATATCCTGCGAAGAAGACCTGGACTACTGGAAGATCAGCGTATCAGATAATGGTATCGGTATCAAGGAGGAATTCAAGGATAAAGTATTCCAGATATTCCAGCGCCTGCACACGGATAATGAATATCCGGGTACAGGTATCGGCCTCGCCATCTGCAAGAAGGTAGCCGACCTGCACGACGGCCAGATCTGGTTTGACTCAGAGTATGGCAAGGGTACAACGTTCCACGTGACCATCTCTAAGTTTCTTAAGAATAAAATGTAGACTGGTATTTTTTTTGAAAAAACCTGCACTCTACTCTTGCATTTTCAGATAACTCTCTTACATTTGCAGTCCCCAATCACAACGGGAGCTTAGCTCAGCTGGTTCAGAGCATCTGCCTTACAAGCAGAGGGTCACAGGTTCGAACCCTGTAGCTCCCACACTAAAAAGCCTCAGAGAAATCTGAGGCTTTTCTTTTTCTATAAGTTGAGAGATCAGGCATCCAGATTCACCACCAGCATGGACTGGAGCAGTGGGTCTGCCGCTTCTACCATATTCCTGATGTATTGCGGATCTCTGAGGTAAAATGAGGAGAAATTCTCTATCCTCTCTTGCCATGAATTTTGAGGTGCAATAGCTGTATGGAGTGCTTTGATCTGATTGATCGCATCTTCTTGCTTCCGTTTTTCAGCTTTCAGTATGCGGCCTTCCAGCGCTTGCAGCGCATTGAGTTGCTTTTGCTTTTCTGCCAGTACTGTCGCCTTCAGTGTTGGGTCTACAGATTCTGCCTTGCCGGCTATAGAGTCATAGAGCGTCTCCAGGCTCTTTGTCTCTTCATCAAACTGCATCTCTGCAGAGAGTTTTGATCGGACGAAGTTGCTGATCAAGGTATCGATATTGCCTAGAAAGTCAGCGACAGTCAGGCCTAGCTTCTCTAGTTTGCGCAGCTGACCTGTATTCAGCACTGTCATAGACGAGCGCATCACGAGCATAGGATAGTTGACCTTATGATGCTCAAAAACCGGCTTCAGCTCCAGCCAATAGCTCAGCTCACCTGCTCCGCCTACGAAGGCTAGGTTTGGCAGAATGAGCTCCTGATAGACAGGGCGGAGTATGACATTGGGGCTGAAAACCTCCGGTGTATCCTCCACGAGCTTCTGCATTACTGCGTAGGGAAATCGAACCTCAGTATTATTCACAGCATAACCGTCGTCGGTACGTACTATTCTCTCCCGGTAGTTTGCACCGAGATGAAAGAGATTGATCTCACGAGGCTGTGCCTGCACAGAGTAATTTTGCTCCAGCCACTTCAGCGCGGGATCAAGTGCCTTGATAGCAGAGGAATGCTCCAGCTCATCCTTTATGATGGGTGCAAAGCGCTGCTTCAATTCTGCATCATCCTGGTCTATCACTACGAGGCCTGTGTCGGCAAAGAGCTCATTGATAACGTAGCGTGTGTACTCGCCGAAGCGAGTGAATTTATCCAGTCCCGCGCGCAGCTTATCTATGAGCGGCTTGCCAGCCTCCCCCAGTATCAGCTCCGCTTCATTCAGCACACTGACAAAAGTATCGAGCCGGCGGCGGCCATAGGCGCCCCCTTCCCCTTCTGCTGCGGGCCATTCTACCTTCTTGCCATAGATGTACGTGCTGCCCAGCTCATCAAAGTCATGATCCTCGCTACCCATCCAGAAGACGGGTACAAAGTTCTTTGCAGGGTACTTTGCCTTGAGCTGGTTAGCCAGATTGATCGTAGAGCTGATCTTGTAGATATTGAAAACCGGCCCTAGCATCACGCACGGTTGATGTGCAGCAGTGACCGTGAAGGTATCTGGTGAGAGCAGCGACTCTATATTGAGCTTCGTCTTGTCTGATGCTTCTACGTTGTGATATTGCTTCTTCAGCACAGAGACGAGCAGGGGGCGATCTATGGGGTCATTAGCCTTGTCGGCCATGACCTGTGCGAAGGCATCAATATTAAGGTCGTATTTGTAGAGATGGCGTAGTGCAGGATGCCCACTGATATAGTCGGCTACCAACCTGCTAAAACCGGGTATAGAAGTGAGCGGTATAGTGGAAACAATGGACATGAGATAGACTTTAGTCAGTGACGCTAAGCCCGATGAAAGACGAATAACCCTGCCTTTTATGCTATCAGGCCACCACCTCCCCGTAGAGATCAAACTCCTCTGCAGAGGTGATCTTCACATTGGCAAAATCGCCGATGCGAATGTAGGTGTTTTCGGCGCTGACCAGTACCTCGTTATCCACCTCTGGTGAATCGTACTCGGTATGGCCTATGAAGTAGCCTCCCTCCTTGCGGTCAAAGAGCACCTTGAAGGTCTTGCCTACTTTCTTCTGATTCAGCGCAAGAGAGATCCCCTCTTGTACTTCCATCACTTCGGCAGCACGCATTTGCTTGGTTTCTTCATCTATATCATCTGCATGGATATGCGCGCGTGTGCTATCCTCATGAGAGTAAGTGAACACGCCCAAGCGCTCAAACTGTACTTCCTCGATAAAGTTCTTCAGGTTCTCGATATCCTGCTCGGTTCCTCCCGGATAGCCCACGAGCATTGTAGTGCGGATGGCGATGTCAGGTACCTTGGCGCGGATGGCTTTGATCAGGTCTATGGTTTCCTCGTTGGTAATATTGCGGCGCATGGAGGTCAGGATCGGATCGCTGGCATGCTGCAGCGGCATATCGAGGTAGTGGCACACTTTAGGATTCTGTGCCATCTCATCTATGATCTCCATAGGAAACTGTGCCGGATAGGCATAGTC
>CAZNDJ010000097.1:0-408 GCA_964571705.1 uncultured Chitinophagaceae bacterium | reverse complement strand
AGTGCAGCCTGATCCACTCGATCCCCTCTACCTTTGCCAGCTCCTGGAGGAGCTCCGGCAGGCGGCGCTTCTTGTAGATATCCAGACCGTAGAAGGTCAGCTCCTGGGCGATCAGCATAAGTTCCTTCACGCCTTTAGCTGCAAGGCCCTTCGCCTCAGCTACCAGCTCGTCTATGGTGCGCGATACATGCTTGCCACGCATCAGTGGTATAGCGCAGAAGGAGCAGGTCCGGTTGCAGCCTTCTGATATCTTGAGGTAGGCATAGTGAGAAGGCGTAGAGAGCATCCGCTCGCCTACCAACTCATGCTTGTAGTCTATCTTAAATTTCTTGAGCAGCTTAGGCAGCTCGGCGGTGCCGAAGAAAGCATCCACCTCAGGGATCTCATCCTCCAGGTTGTCCTTGTAGC
>CAZNDJ010000096.1:0-13481 GCA_964571705.1 uncultured Chitinophagaceae bacterium | reverse complement strand
CCCAGGCCGGGAGGGCCGTGCAGCAGCACGTGGTCCAGCGCCTCGCCACGGCGCTTGGCAGCCTCTATGAAGACAAACAGATTGTCTATGATCTGCGGCTGCCCCTGAAAGTCACTGATGCTCCGCGGCCGCAGCGCCTTTTCTACCTCAGAGTCTTCTGATGAAAATTGTTCCTTATTCGGATCGAGATTCGGATTCACTCCGTGAAAATAGTAAAAGCCTGACAGCTATCCTGCATTGTGGATAGATATGCCTGCAGCGCCTTTTGCCATGACATGTGCACCATAGCTTCATTCTCATATATTTGCTGCATGTACTACCGCCGCATCACCCTCGCTACCGGCCTGGCGCTACTGACCGCAGCCAGCTATCTGCTCACCGCCTTCTCCTCCGGGCAGGTGCTCTGGTGTGAGCGCCCCTTTCGCACAGATACGATACAGACACTGCAGCGCATCGCCTTTGGCTCCTGTGCGCATCAGAAGAAACAGGAGTACATACTGGCAGACATCGCAAAGCTGCAACCAGACCTCATGGTCTACCTCGGTGATAATGTCTATGCTGATACTAAAAACATGAACGTCCTCCGCGAGAAGTACGGCGTACTGAGCTGCAAAGATGAGTTTCGCAAACTGGTGCAGGCCACACACATCATCGCTACATGGGATGATCACGACTACGGCCAGGACGATGCCGGCGCCGAGTACCCTATGAAGAAAGAATCCAAAGACATCTTCCTCGAGTTTTGGAATGAGCCAAAGAACTCTGACCGCTACCGCCATGATGGCATCTATACCTCCTACTATTATGGCGACTCTGCCCACCGCGTGCAGGTGATCCTGCTCGACCTGCGCACCTTCCGCTCACCGCTGATCGGCAAGGACTATCACTACGAGGTCAATGGCGATAGCAATGCCGTGATGGTAGGAGCAGCGCAGTGGGCCTGGCTCCACAAGGAACTGCAAAAGCCTGCCCGTGTCCGCATCATCGGCAGCAGTACGCAGTTTTGCACCGATCACAATGGCTGGGAGACCTGGTCAAACTTCCCGCGCGAGCAGGAGCGCATGATGGAGCTGCTGCGCCAGACCCGTGCCGAGGGTGTCGTATTTATCAGCGGTGATGTGCACTATGCGGAGCTGTCTGTGCGCCGCCTGCCGGGCCTGTACCCTATCTATGATATGACCGCCAGCGGCCTCACACAGGTAGAGCTCAAGGCCTCTCACAATCCCTACCGCGTAGGCCAGGCCATCAATAGCCGCAACTTTGGCATGATAGACATAGACTGGAGCAAGGCCGACCCCGAGCTGCTCATCCGCGGCTTTGACTATGCCGCCAAAGAGCGCATCGTCCAAACAGTAAAACTAAGCGAGCTGAAATTCTAATAGAGGTCCACTGCGAAACGAAAACTGCGCCCAATACATCAGGAGCTAGTTTAACCTACACATCAAAATGGCTGAAACTCCCATTAAAAAAGGGGCGGCGCAGGCCGGGGGATTTAAGTGCAGTATTAAGCGCTAGGCTTCTCTTTCAAAACGATCTGGTCATTCACATACTTGCTCGGGCACTTCAGCAGGATCTCAGATGCATGAAACATCTGCCCCTCCATATGCCCGGTGATCACCACCTGCTCCGACCTTTCAAAATCCTGCGGCTTCGAGCCCTTGTACCAGACTTGCTGCGCATTACCGGTCTTATCTGTCATGGTAAAGGCAAAGTAGTTAGCGTCTTTCTGCGGATCGTAGACGATCTCCTTGTCCTTGGCCAGGTAGCCTACCACTTTTACTACTTTGTCTGGCTTGGCCAGCGCCTGGGTAAAGTCTGAATACGTCGTAAAATCTGCCGACATGGCTATGATCACGCCCACCGCTACAGCCATGAGCACGAGTAAAATGATGTGTGTTTTTTTCATACCGATGGCACCATCACAGTGCCCTTTTTGCAGTCACAAAATTAGCTCAAAAATGTATATACCGGGTCAAAAAGTTATCTGACCTTAAAACCTGTTACTTTTTCGCAGGATATTCGTTTCCTTCGTACCGCGCGTGAGAAAAGCCGCTACCATATTCCTATTTGCCTTCTACCTCTCCGGAGTAGTACTCTTCCCTATGGGAGACTTCTCGTGTATGAAAGACCTGCCGGAGATGTACCGCCACTGCCGCGACACAGAGGATCCTGATCTCAATGTCTTCGAGTTTCTCTCCGAGCATGTCTCTGCCATAGGCCAGCTCATAGAGGGCGTAGACCATGATGATGAGGAGGAAGACGACAAGCCGCACGTGCCCGTGGCCTACCACTCACAGCTGCAGGTCAGCTATACGGTTCAGCGTTTCACCGCCCGGCTGGACAAGCCGCTCATACCCGCTCCCAGGGTCTTCGCACCCGCCACAGAGCAGGTCTATATCTCTACCTACGTGGCCTCTATCTTCCGCCCACCCATCGTTTGAATCTGCATAAGCAAAGTACGATGCGCAGCCGTCATGCACCGCTGCGCGGCAAAGTTTATTCAATTCAAATCAAGAAATAATGACAAAGATCATAATGGTCTGGGCTGTGGCTATATGCTGCACGGTCCGGGTAGCAGCACAGGCTGCAGTATCAGCGCCACAGGCTGTGGCTCAGGCTTTTCACGCTCAGTTTCCTAATGCTACAAAGCAAAAGTGGGAGAAAGAAAATGCCACAGAATACGAGTGCTCCTTTCACAATGGCAAGACAGAGATGTCTGCTAAATACGACCAGTCCGGCAAATGGCTGGAGACCGAGACGGAGGTCAAGGTCACAGACCTCCCGCCTGCCGTACTGCAGTCCATCGTACAGCAATACAAAGACCATAAGCTAAAAGAAGCAGAGGTAGTAGAGACTCCGGAGGGCAAACTCTACGAGGTAGAGCTATCTAAGGCAAAGTGACCGAGCTGCGCCTGTCTGCAGATGGCCGTGTGGTCAGCACCCATCAGGGCGACTGATCCGCTGCTCACATACGGGCCAGGGGCGGCAGCGCCTCTGGCCCATTTTAGGACGTAGGCCCGGCGCCTGTGTACTCTTTTTCTTTTTACCATTTTAAAGTCAAGATTATGTATTGCAATTTCGGGAGAGATATCTCCATGAAACACAGTGTACTGATCCTCCTCGCCATGCTCGCAGCATGCACTGGCTACGCCCAGTCGCCGCTCACCGTGCGTGTGCGCGACGTAGCCACACACGAGGGGCTGCAGGGAGCTGCGGTCACTGTAGATAGCCTCACGGGTCTCACGGATTCCATGGGGCTGGTCACATTCCCGGCGGTACGGCCGGGTGGCCATGAGCTGCATCTGTCCATGGTCGGCTACTTCAAGAGGAAGATCAGTATCACTGCTCCGCAGAAAAACGGCGACACCACAGATGTCAATCTCACCACCTCCCAGGAGGAGATGGAGGAGGTAGTCGTAGTGTCTACCCGTACCAAACAAAACGTGGATGACCTGCCCACGCGTGTAGAAGTGATAAGCCAGGACGAGGTAGAGGAGCGCTCTACTGACAAGCCCTCCGACATCTCGCACGCTGTAAAGGAGCAGCCCGGCGTGCAGATACAGCGCACGTCTGCCAGCTCCGGTACCTTCAATATCCGCCTGCAGGGCCTGCGTGGCAAATATGTGCAGATACTCAAAGACGGCTTCCCGCTATTCGGTGGCCTGTCTCAGAATCTGAGTATCGCCCAGATACCGCCTATGGACCTGCGCCAGATAGAGATCATCAAGGGGCCCGCCTCTACACTCTACGGCGGCGATGCCATAGCAGGCGTCATCAACCTGATATCCAAAGAACCGTCTGCAAATCCCGAGTTTAATATCCTCTATAATGTAGAGAATACCCGCTCTCAGGATGCTGCTGCCTATGCCAGCCAGAAGATCAAGTGGTTTGGCTATAGCCTCATCACTCAGTTTCGGGATCAGCGGGCTTTTGACTGGGATCATGACCACTTCTCAGACGTGCCGCAGCTGCGCCGCTGGTCCATCTCGCCGCAGTTGTATTTTGACCTGGGCCGGAAGGCTAAACTACAGGTAGGCTTCAACTATGCCTGGGAGAAAAGAAGGGGAGGAGCAATGCCAGCTATAGCCGGCCAGCATGATACTACCTACGACTACCTGGAGAATAACCTATCCTATCGCTACGGCAGCAATGTCCGCTTTGAGTACAACTTTGGTGAGAAGGGCAACATCGTGATACGCAATAGCACGAACTACTTCAATCGCCAGCTCACCATCTTTGATTATGGCTTTGGTGGCAGGCAGTTCTCTACTGTGAGCGAGGCGCACTATCACCGCCATATCCGCAAGCATGATATTGTCGTGGGCCTTGATTTCAAGACTGATGGCTTTCATGAAAATGATACTGCTACAGTGCGGCGCGATTACTATTACATTACCGGTGGGTTGTTTGTACAGGAGGAGTTTGCCGTCACTAAGTCTACTACTCTGGAGGGCGGCCTGCGCCTGGACTACAATCAGAAGCGCGGCCCGCTCGTGCTTCCTCACCTGGCGTGGAAGCAGCAGTGGAACGAGATATTCCGCACCCGCTTCAATTTTGGGATGGGCTATAAGCTGCCTACTGTATTCCAGGATGAGGCCGAGGAGGCCAACTACCGTCAGGTACTCCCCATAGGCGACTCCGTGCGCTCGGAGATCTCTGCCGGTGGTACCTTTGACCTCGCGGTCCGGCCTGTCATAGGCAGCGGATGGCGCTTTGAGTTCAATGAGTTGTTCTTCTTCACCCGTATTTTTCACCCGCTGCTGGCTGTCACTGATGGCCCGCGCCTGTCGTATCACAATGGCAACGGCTACATACAGGCGGCGGGTATGGAGACTTCGTTCAAGCTGGGCTACCGCGGTGCGGACCTCTTCTTCACCTACACGCTGCAGGATCAGAATCAGAAGATCAACGACGTGCGCAGTATCTCGCCCCTCACGTCCAAGCATATCGTATCGATACTCGCCAGCTACACCTTCCGAGAGCGCTTTATGATAGGGCTGGATGCCTACTACTACAGTGCGCAGGAGCTGAGCGATGGTACCCCTACGCATCCTATCTGGGAGATGGGTATGAATGCACAGGTCATGTTCAAATGGTTCAATGTCTTTGCCAATTTTGAGAATATCCTCAATATACGCCAGACCTCATTCGGGCCAGTGGTATTCGCATCACCTACTTATCATACGCCGCGTTTCAATGAGGTCTATGCACCACTCGAGGGCCGCGTACTGAATGTAGGCTTCAAGGTCAAGCTCGCTTCCTTTATCCGTCAGAAGGCGGTGAAGAAAGACGATTGATAGTTTGGTTACCAGTTTTTGCAGCGGTATAGCTTCATGCCATGATCATGATAGATCAGGCTGTCATCATGAGCAGTAGCGATGGCGTCTGTCAGCTCCGGATCCCGCTCCTCTATAGAGAGTAGGTAGTCGGGTCGGGCCACGCGCAGTGCGGCGATCTGGTGCCCGGTGTCTCCCTCAGGTATCACGCAGCAGTCGCGGTCTGTGAGCAGGCCCACCACACGAGGCCAGCGGCATAGTATCAGGCTTTGCTCCGGTACTATGCCGCTTATGGCGCGCAGGCCCGCCTGAGACTCCTGCGTGAAAGGCCCATAACTGTGTGGCAGGTGCCTCTTGGCATATATACCCGGATAGTAGGCAGCATGCAGCCACACTACCCACACAGTGAGGACTGCCAGCAGCAGTACCGGTGCGCGTGCCACCCGCCCGGCCACTACATGTACCCCCGCCGCCAGGTAGCAGGCCGCGAGCGGCAGCAGTGGTATCAGGTACCGCATATCCTGCACATCGGGAAATGCCACCACCAGCACCAGCATCATGCTACAGCTGAGCCAGAGTATGCGCTCGCGCCGCAGTGCTATCATGCCGGTGAGTATAGCTACTAGTATCACTACCGTGATCGCAGATACGGGTGCACTTGTATCGTGCCCTGTCACTGACCGGTCAAAGATGTGGAGGTAAGATTGCAGGTTGCCCAGCACATGGGCTACTGTAGTGGTCCCGTACTGCCGGAGGTAGTAGCTACCTGCGGGTGCAGGGTATAGATACATCAGCAGGATAGCAGGGATCATGGTGGCCAGGCATAGCCGCAGCAATATTAACAGCTGCGGTTTGCGTGCGTCTGTGCTGCCGCTGACCAGCCCGATGGCCATATCTATGCACATGGCCAGCAGGAGCGCTATACCTATGCTGCGTATAGCTATCGCCATACCCGCACAGAGGCCCGTAGCCACAGCATAGAGTGGCCGCTCGCGATGCCTGTATAGCATCAGCGCGCTGAGCAAGAAAAATGAGAAAGGGATATCAGACCATAGCCTGCCCTTTGCCTCTATGATATAGGGGCTGAGTAGAGAGAGCACGATGCCGCAGATCGCGGCAGTCAGGCCATATCTACGCCGGACCATGGTGGCACCCAGCGCAACCCATGCCGCAGCCCACAGGCACATGTACCACCCCAGGCGTCTCATATCCATGCCCGTGTGTGCTACTACTGGTGCGAGTAGTAGTGGATAGCCGGCTGTGTAGCAGGGCGGGGCGTAGTGATCATTGTAGTCGTAAAATCGGAAGTGCGTCTGGCTGATGGGGTTGCCTGCAGAGATATTGCGCGCCTCTGCGTAGTAGCACGCCCAGTCGTCCCCCCAGTCTGCGGTATTGTCAGTATAGATCAGGCATACAGGCAGGATAGCGGCAAACCACAAAATGAACTCAAAGACCTTGCGCATTATTCTTTTGCTAAAGTAGCTATTCCTATTACCTACCGGCAAGAAAAAGGCTGGGGTCACACCCGGCCTTTACATTCATCAGACAAAACAAACACTCCTTATTGCAGCTCTATCAAGCGCGTCTCCATGCCTGTGGCGGTCTTGACCTGCAGCATGCCCGGCACCCGGCCTGTCAGGTCTATCACTTCAGTGCCATTGCTGCTGCTCACGGCATAGCGGCCCATCCTGTGCCATCATAGCGCATCACTGATACGTGTCCGGCACCGCCCGCAGAGTTGTCCCGGTAGGATAGTACAGGCGTATCACGGCTCAGCGTCAGGGAGGTGTATTTTACCTCGCCTGCGGCAAAATTTGGTGTGCCTACATGTGCCCATTGCGCAGCGGCAGGCAGCCACGAGAGCGCCGCAGCGCAAAGTGGTAATAGCAGGTGTAAAAGATTCTTTTTCATGGCAGTTGTGTTTTTTGTTAAAAATGAACAGATGGCATCCTTTCCTACCTTTTGTTGAAAAAAGCAGGTGGACATTTTCAAAAAAAAGATGTCCTTTATACCTATATCTGCACAGCAAAACTACTGTGGCTGCCAGTCACCGGAAAGGACAGATGTGACGATTACTTACCTTGCTTATGATATGATACAGGAACTGATACAGACGCTATCGCCGCAGGAGAGGACCACTCTGGCCCAAAAAGCCGCTGACAGCGACTCCAGCCTCTTCAAATTCATAAAGGCTGTGATGGATGACCCAGAGATCACAAAGGAGCAACTGCAAAAGCAGTTTGGTATCAATGAAAATACCTACTTCAAAAACCTCTCACTGGCCAAAGACGAGATATACGAGGTGATCAAGCAGCATCTGGTAAACTCCTATGACGAGCTCCTGCTGACCAATGTGCTCTACCGCCGCGGCCTGGATGTACATGCCAGCAAGCTGCGCCTAAAGCTGGAATCCGAATACGACAAACTGGGCTGGTGGAATGTGCTCAATGAACTGCATAGCCTCGACATGATGGTGGCCTATGCCAAGTGCGATATCCCGCGCCTGCAGGCCGTGAAAGACAAAGCGCTGAAAAATGCCGAGCGCCACCTGGCCTACGTGCGCGTAGACCGTGAGGTGATCGTGCAGATGGCCATCATAGAGAAGGGCGACCTGAAGGAGAAAGACTTTGACTCCTACGCGCAGAAGATGACCGGCCTGCTCAGGCAGGCGCGCCAGACGGGCCACCACATCCCGGTCTTCAATGCGCTGCACTCGCTCTTTGTGCTATATACTAAGTACAAGACGGACCTGCGCCGCGCCAGTGATATCCTGACAGAGATGCTGGACCTCATCACCACACATGGGGACAAGATGATCCCCTTCACCATCAATGCAGCCTGGCTCAATGTCCTGAGCTTCCACGTAGAGTATCTCACTAAAGACAATCCGCAAAACTACGTCAAGAAGGTAGATGATGCTATCGGCAGGCATGGCCTCCTCTATGATACGGAGGCCATCATTGCCTTCTGCACCTGGCACTTCCTGAGTGGTGACAAAAGCAACTTCAACAAGCGCCTCGATCAGTTTAATAAGATGCCTACCGAGCGCGCACTCTACTACAAGCAGGCGTACCTGCTCTGTCTCCGTGCCTACATGCAGGGCGATACGCGGGCCTTTAGCCAGCACCTCAATGAGTTTTACAGCCACGATACCAGCCGCGAGTACAATGACCATGACCTCATGCTCCGCTACCTGGAGCTGCTCATACTGATAGGGGAGAAGGACTACGCACTGGCCAGCAGCAAGATGGAAGCCGCCATGAAATTTGTGAGGAGAAACTTCACCTCCTACCGCGTGGACATAGAAAAGAAAAACTGGGACATGCTCCGCGCCGCCATACAGGGCAAAGCCGTGAAGCAATCCACAGGTGCCACCTTCCGCCTCACCCCATACATCTACGAAGCACTGGCTAAATAGCGCAGTCTACTTCCGCCCCGTGATACCCTTGATCGCCTCCCCCGCGAAATGATCCACCTTGTACTCATATCCCAGTAGTGCGGCTATCGTAGCAGCTATCTGGTTCTGGTGTAGTTTCTCTTTGGTCTTTACCTCGCCCAGCGCCTCTATGCCGGGGCCTATGGCTGCTATCCATATATACTCCGCACCCAGCACATGGCCGTGGTGGCGCCACTCCAGCTTGGGTATATCGCCGCGGCCGTGGTCGCAGGTGATGATGATGGTCGTCTTATCCTTATACTGCGGGTCAGTCTGCACAAAGTGCCACAGGTCGGCGATGTACGCATCGAGTGTATGCGCAGTGCCCAGGTAGGCATCATACTCACCCCCATGCGCGAAATCATCCGTCTCATCAAAACCTATGAACGCAAAACGAGGATGGTAGCGGTGCAGGTATTCCTTCGCAAACTTGTAGGTGAAAGTATCTGTCTTTGCATACGGATTGTGCGGCGGGATGGTGGTCTGCCATTTATCTATGCTCATACTGCCTCGGTGAAAACCTCCCGTGCTATCCGCCTTCATATCTACATACACAGCTACACCGTTCCGCTTCGTATTGATGATCCTAGGGAATGCATCCCACGTGCCCGCACAAAACATCTTGCCATCAAATCCTTTTGTTTTCAGGAAGTCAAAGATGTTAGCGTTAGGATTGTCCGGATAGTCATTGCTATTCACCCGGCGGTCGCCCCATCCCGTCAGTATCTCGTTGTACCCCGGGTAGGAAAATTTATACCTGTTGGTCAGCGTCACCTTGTTGTGCTGTTTCTTATTGCCATACAGCTGCCCTTTTTGTGCTATGGTATCCCAGATGAATGGCATCAGCTTCGCACGGCTCTTCACCGGATCAGCATCCCAGTATTGTGCTTTGATGGTAGCCAGGTCTTTTGTGTACTTCTTTGTCTTGTATATTTTCTTTTGCGGCCCGCCGTATAGCTCCTGCCAGCGGTAGCCATCCAGCGTGATGAGTATCACGTTTTCAGTCCTGGTGTTTTGTTGTGCAGATGCATGCAGGCATATCATGCAGGCAAAAAATAGTACGGCGTATTTCATACAGAAGAGCAAATTTTTCAAATGAAAATATTTTAAATGTATGGAAAATAAATTTTTGACGCATCTTTTAGATGCTATATGTATTTCAAAAACAATTTTAAGTTTATGGCACCAAAAAAGGTTTTACCGGCGGTACAAATGAAAGGAATAAGCGGGGCAATTTTTTTGCCTTTGCTGGCCTGAGACGTGAGTTCGCTTATTTAACCATTTGTTAATAACACAAGATATAACAAGCTGGTACTAAAAAATATATTTGACGAAAACCAATAGATAGTTGATGAAACAGCTCTTTACGCTCCTTGTACTTTTTGTGACCTTTAGCGCGGTAGCCCAGGTGGCTGAGATCAGCGGTACTGTGATCAGCGAATCCACCAAAGAACCCCTGGCCGGGGCCTCAGTGAAATATGACCGCGGCAAAGGTGTGATCACCGATGCTGCAGGCCACTACAAAATATCTGTACCCGAGGGCGAGTATGACCTGACGGTGACCAGCATCGGCTTCAAAAAGCAAAAGATAGCTCTCAAAGTTGTAGCAGGTGTAGCCCAGACCATAGACGTGGTCATGCCCACAGATGCCTATGAGTTTAGCGAGGTGAGTACGGTGAGCCAGTACAAGAAGAACGCCGCTAAAGAGAACGTATCCATAGCGGTCGTGACCTCAGACCAGATCAAGCATACCAACTCTACCGACCTCGGCGAGGCGCTCAATAAGACATCAGGTGTACTCATACAGGATGGTCAGGTGACCATCCGTGGCGGCAGCCCCTACAGCTACGGTGTGGGTAGCCGTACCGCTATCATGCAGGACGGGCTCTCTATGATGAGCGCCGACCTCGGCCAGGGCCAGACCTCTATGGTGCAGCTCAATAATGCTAAACAGATAGAAGTGGTAAAGGGCGCCAGCTCGGTGATCTACGGCTCCTCTGCGCTGAATGGCGTGGTGAACCTCGTGACCGACTGGCCTATAGAGGATACCCCTACCACAGCGGTAGATATCAATATGGGTGTCTATGGCAATACACCACAGAAATACCAGCAGTGGTGGAGCAATGCGCTCCCATTCAAGGGTAGCCTCATGGTCAATCACCGCCGCAAGGTGGGCTCACTCCAGGTGGTAGCCGGTGGTAGTATGGTAGGCGATCAGGGCTACCTGCAGGGCAGCGCCAACTGGCGCGCGCAGGGCTACTTCAAGACCCGCAAGATCAGCCAGAAAGTAGAAGGCCTTACGTGGGGTTTTGACGGATCGGCTATGTATGAGACCATTGATGAGTTTTTCATCGGGCTCAATGCCGATACCAATGCCTACCGCGTAGGTGCAGGCTCCAGCAGCCGTTATTTCCGTTTGAACTTTGACCCGCACCTCACATACTCCACGCCAAAGGGCCACATGTACACACTCATGATGCGCTACATGAATATAGACCGTATAGGCAATGGTACGGATCCCAATGCTGTTTCGCACCAGCTCATGGTCAATAACCAGTATCAGTACAAGCTGAAGCACGGACAGCACTCTGTCGTACTCACTACCGGTGCGCCATTCACCTTTGGCCTGTCCCGTAGCAATCTGTATGACAATCTGCACCCTACACTCTTTGCAGCTTTATTTGCACAAGCAGAGTACACGTGGAAGTGGTTCTCCATACAGGGCGGCCTGCGCTATGAGGTGCAGAAGGTAGATGCCTATGTAGAGAAGGGCCTCCCGGTATTCCGCATGGGTATGAACTTTGAGGTGACCAAGTCTACTCACATCCGCGCATCATGGGGCCAGGCATACCGCATCCCATCTATCGGTGAGCGTGATATCCTCCAGAATTTTTACCCTGGTGTGATAGTCGTGCCAAACGATACGCTGCATCCTGAGCGCAGCTGGAGCGCAGAGGTGGGTATCAACCAGGTCTTCAAGATCGGGCCTAAGTTCGTAGGTTTCGTAGATCTTGCCGTGTACTACAACCGCTACTATGAGCTGACGCAGTATGACTTTGGTACTTATAATAACCGCTTCTCTGGCAGCGGCAAGATCATCACCACAGATACCTCCCTGCTCAACCATGTGTATGATGACGGATTTGGCCTCATACGCTCAGATCCGCGTGTACCGCTCAATCAGCAGCACCTCTTTGGCATCCAGGCGCACAATGTGGAGAATGCACAGGTGTTTGGATATGAGTTTACCATCGGAGCGCGCGGCCAGATAGGCAAAGTGGGCATACAGCTCGGCGCCGGCTACAGCTATAGCTACGGCAGCATGCTGCCTAAGGCAGGCGATACGGCAGACCACTATACCGCAGCAGTCTTCTTCCGCGATGCATTCAAGTATAATGTGGGCCGTGTCTACGACATGAGCAGCGATGCCTACAAGCACCTGCTGGACTACCGCGTGCGCCACCTGGTGCGTATAGATGCTGAGATCAAGTACTGGAGGTGCTACCTCGGCGCTACCTTCAGCTATGGCAGCTTCCCGGAGAAGATACCACAGACCATCATCACTGCAGTGTCTGCTATCTCTGGCTCTGCTGATGCTTACACCCCTTATTTCAAGGCACACGCCAGGGGAGACTTTACCGGCGATATCCGCGCTGGCTACAAGATCAACCGCCACGTAGAGTGCGGCTTTATCGTCAAGAATATAGCCAACCGCTTCTACATGCTGCGCGCTGGCCGCCCTGAGCCGATACGCAACTATACTGTACAGATCCGCTACAACTTTTAATCAAAACAAAGACGCATAAACGATATATGAAAAGAATACTCGCCGCCGTGCTGCTCATCAGTTTGCTCATAGGCGCATGCAGCAAGACGACCAAACAGACCGCAGGTTCATGGACTTTCAATAATGTGACCTATTCCCCTACGTTTGCCAATTATGTGCTGGGGGCTTTCACAGCTTATACACAGGAGAATATGCCTACAGGCTCAGTAGCTTTCACTTTTTATGATACTACTGATAAATACTTCTATGATACGTCGCACCTCAATATTTTTCTGACGCCATACGCTACGCCTCCGCGCATGGGCACGCATACCTACTATCTGACCAATCTCAATCCGCCATCACCTGGATACGTGTTCGTACGTTTGACAGATACCTCGGCCACCAGAAACTATGTATGTGTACCGACCACCAATGATAGCATCACTGTCAGCTTTGACGGCAAGGTGACTGAGGTCACAGCCACCAATATCGTCCTTCGGAGTAATCTGTCGGTATCAGATACAGGTTTTCTCACCGGTCATATCACTCAGCTCAATTATAAATAGCAACGCGCTATAACATCATAAGAAAGGCCCGCCGATGAAGCGGGCCTTTTTTATATGAGCTGGTCGCAAGTACATGCACCGGAGCATTACTCTGCACCATAGCGATATGGGGACACTTTGCAGCACAAAGAATGATGTATTGCTGTGATTAGCCTTTTGAGGAAGCCTTCTTGGCCGGCCTGCCGCGTTTTTTGGCTGGCGCAGGCAGGATGCGTATCTGCGGGGCCTCTTCCTGATCGGCCAGCACAGCTATGCGTACGTTTTTGTTTGGGAATAATGCTTTGATAGTATCTACCAAAGAGCTGTCGAGTTCATTGGCGTTTGACGTGATAGTGAGAGACTTCATTGTTTTGCTTTGTTGTATAAATAAAAAAAGCCAATCATAAAGTATGATTGGCTCAAAGTACCGCGTAGGGGAATCGAACCCCTCTTAC
>CAZNDJ010000095.1:0-13488 GCA_964571705.1 uncultured Chitinophagaceae bacterium | reverse complement strand
ATAGCTTTGCAGCACCATGAAAGCGGGTCCTAAACCAATATTTTCATCCAAAAACAGCATTTTAACATGAAAAAGTTATTTTTTGCCTCAATTCCGATGCTTTTTGCCGCATCGGCTATGGCTCAGAGTGGTAAGGTAATCTCAGCTTTCAACGCGCTGCAGTCCTATAATAATAAGGAAGGTGCCAGCTATCTGGAGGAGGCTGCTAAAAACATAGATATAGCCACTCAGGATGAGACCACCTCAAAGGCTACCAAGACATGGTGGTACCGTGCAGAGGTATATTCTAATCTGGCTGTAGAGCCTACACTGAAAGCCAAATATCCTAAGGCATCCATCGAGGCGGTACACTCTTTTCAGACCATGCAAAAGCTCAATGAACCTAAGTTCAAAGACTGGTCTGATGCCACTCAGATGATGCGGGACCTGACAGTTGCCTTATTCAATGATGGTATTGATGCATTTAAGGCAAAGGACTATAAATCAGCCTATTCGTTTTTCATGGGAATCAGTGATGTCAATGACATCCTGCTGGCTCACAACAGTAAAGTAACAGAAAGTACTCTCAACTCAGCACTGCGCAATGCAGGTCTGAGCGCAGAAAGCGCCAATGATACAACTGCCGCCATTGATGCCTATAAGCGTTTTCTGACCGTAGGCCCGGATTCACTCAAGCCTGGTATGTACCAGACACTGATCCTGATGTATAAGAAGCGCGACCTGACCGAGGCCAAAAGGCTAACTGACGAGGCACTGGCAAAATATCCCGATGACAAAGACCTCCTGATAGACAAGGTCAATTTCTTCTTTAGCGAGCAAAAACAGGGAGAAGCGATCGCTTTTCTCAAGAAACTGGCTGAAAAAGACCCGAATAATGAATCGGTACTGTACAATCTGGCGGTAGCATATGAGGTGACTGGTGATACTGTCACGGCCCGTCAGGGATACGAAAAAGTACTGTCTATCAATCCTAACAATTTTGATGCGAATCTGGGTCTCGGAGCCCTGATATTCAACCGTGCTAATGCGATCAACAAAGTGATGAACACATTGTCTATGAGTGCAGCGGATACAAAGAAGTATGAAGTGATGAAGGTGGAGCGCAACTCACTGTTCACTCAGGCTAAACCATACCTGGAGAAAGCAAAGGCTGTAAAGCCAGAAGATCCCGAGGTCAAGAAGGCTCTGACAACTATAGAAGCTATATCTAAGTAAGATTGACTATTAGCCATTTAATCGGGAATTCTAATTATAATTAATATTATGTTAAATAGGGTTTGAGCAATAAGCTACAATACCCTTCTTTAAGCATCCATCATGAAATATCTATCTCTTGGTATTAATGCAGTTCTCGCTGTAGCCATTGCTGCGCTGTTTTATCTTCACTTCAAGGATTGCAAGAAAACTACATCTACCCTGCCTGCGCCACCTGCGAGTGCGGGAGCCAATCCTATAGCTTATGTAGATCTGGATACCCTGGAGGTTTATTACACCTACTACAAGACCAAACGCAGTGAAATGGAAAAAAGCCAGGGAACTCAGGAAGCCAGCCTGAAAGCCCGTGCCAGCAAACTGCAAAATGACTATATCAGCCTCAGCCAGCGCGCCCAGCAAGGTCTGCTCAGCCAGTCTGAAGGTGAAGCCGCTCAGGTCGATCTGCAGAACCGTGCTGCACAGCTCGAGCAGGAACGTGACAATGTTTCCTCTCAGCTACAGGGCGAAATGGCCGCTCTCCTCAAAGATATAAATGGCCGTATAGACACCGTGATCCGCGATATCAATAAGGATGGCAAATATACTTATGTCATCTCCTACAGCTCCGCTACCAGCCTCATACTCTACAAGGATAAGGCGCTGGACATCACCCGTCCGGTACTGGATGCGCTGAATGCACGTGACGAGTCCGTCAAAAAATAGGCGATCAATTCTTTTTGATAATTGTCTTACTGACAATAAACTAAAAGCCCCGGTCTTAAGTAAAAGATCGGGGCTTTTTATTTGTGCTGATATCTAGCTTATTCAGGTTTCAGCGCTTTCTTTGTCTTTTTGGTCGCCGCTTTTTTAGCGCTTCCCTTCTTTTCAAAGACCCTTTGGCCATCCGTGTACTTAGCTACGAAGGCATCGCGCAGACCCAGTTTGCGCAGGTCTGAGGCGAAATGCTCAGCTTCTTCCTTTGAATCAAAGTAGCCAACCAGGTAGCGGTTCATCCCTTCAGTCTTTTCAAATCCGACAGATTTGGGTTTGTCAAAATCATTATTGATGTCCAGCTTCTTATACAGTCCCATTTGCACCTTATAAATGGTACCTGTAGCAGGTGTCACAGATGGATCGACTGGCTCCGGGCATTTAGGCACTGGCTTGTTCTGACATTCTTTGAGTTGGTTGCCACGCTCTATCAGTTTAGCCTGGGCATCTGCAAAGTCATTGGTCAGCTGGTTGATCTGCTCCTTGTTTTTATTGATGGTAGCCTCGGCAGCATCGAGGTCCTCCTTATTCTTATCCATCATCGCCTTGTAGCTGGCGGGATTTTTCTTGTATTGCTTCAGTTCGGCTTTGATAGCCTTTTTTTGTTCTTTGGTCAGATCGGCGCCGCACACTGAGGTAGCTACAGTCAGGGCCACGAGTGATGCCAGGATATACTTGTACATGGGTTGGTTTTATAAAATCAAAGATAAAAGCCCCTCACCTGTTCGTAGATTTTTGTACATTGCTTTTCCTGACACTACTATCCTGTCAGTCCTAAATAATAGACTTAACCCATAACCAACTCACTATGTACACTATAGAAAATAACTACCTACGGGTAAATGTGCGCACCAAAGGCGCTGAGCTGACCTCTATATATGACAAGGTAAATAACATAGAGCACCTCTGGCAGGCAGACCCATCAGTATGGGGCTGGCATGCTCCTGTCCTCTTCCCGGTGGTGGGCCGCTGCCTGGATGATAAGGTGGAAATAGACGGTCGTAGCTATAATATGGAGAAGCACGGCTTTGCCCGTCATGCGGACTTTGAGCTGGTCAATCAGACGGTAGATAGCCTTACTTTTGCGCTACATAGCAGCCACCAGACACTGGAGATCTACCCTAGCCACTTTGAGTTTTATATCAGCTTTGAGCTGAAAGAAAATAACCTGCACCAGACCTTTGAAGTAGTCAATAAGGGAACTGCGCAGATGCATTTCTGTATCGGTGCGCACCCGGCCTTTGCAGTACCATTCCGGGATGGAGAAAAGTACGACGATTACTATCTGGAGTTTGACAATGACACAGAACTGGAGCGCGATCATATCAATGCAGATGGCTTCTTTGACGGACGCCGGTCCAAGGCCATGGTCGATAGCAATAAGATACCTCTGAGAGGTAGCCTTTTTGACGATGATGCGCTGATCTTCAAAAATCTGAAATCCCGTAAGGTCACTATCAAGTCTGACAAACATGCACATACCCTCTCGGTAGCCTTCAAGCATTTCAAATACCTCGGTATCTGGGCCAAGCCAAATGCCAACTATGTCTGCATAGAACCATGGCAGGGATGCGCCGATACTGCGGGGCGGTATACCAACTTTGCTCAGAAGGAAGGCGTCCTTTCCCTACCGCCGTTAGGGAAATTTGATCGCTCAATTATTATCTCCGTATCATAGGTTTTCTCTACTTTTGATATACTCATAAGATAGAGGATGAATACACTAGCGGACATTCAGTTTGAGGAAGAGGTATTGGTAGACGAGCTGGAGCTGACTACCAGCCGGCTGATCGTGCATAATGATGAGGTCAATACATTTGACTGGGTCATACAGGCGCTGATAGAGGTGTGCAAGCATACCCTCGAGCAGGCTGAGCAGTGTAGCTACCTGATCCACTACAAGGGCAAGTATGCAGTAAAGAGCGGTGCACTCTCTAAGCTGAAGCCGATGAAGGACGCGATCACTGAGCGCGGGATCAATGCCACTATAGAGTAATCAAGCACTCCACCGCATCTGCATGGCACATCAATACTTCACCGAGGAACACGAGCTCTTCCGCCAGTCAGTCAGGCAATTCATACAGACAGAAGTCAAGCCTCATGTAGTACAGTGGGAGGCCGATGGCCGGGTACCACGAGATATCTTTCGCCGTATGGGCGAGCAGGGTTTCCTAGGCATCAACTTTCCCGAAGCATATGGCGGTACGGATAATGACTTCTGGTATTCGGTAGTCTATCTGGAGGAGCTCAATAAAGCTGGTTTTGCAGGTATATCTGGTGCCGTGAGTGTGCATCAGTATATGGCTACCAATCACCTGGCGCAAGCCGGCAGCGAAACCCTGAAGCAAAAGTACCTGCCTAAAGCGATCTCCGGAGAGTGGATAGGCAGTATAGCTATCACAGAGCCGGGCGCCGGATCTGATGTAGGCAATATACGCACTACAGCTGTGCGCGATGGAGACCACTATGTGATCAATGGCAGCAAGACCTTCATCACTAATGGTGTGTATGGCAACTTTGTGACTGTAGCCGTCAAGACCGATCCATCTGCCGGTATCGGCGGTATCAGCCTCATCATGGTGGATCAGGGTACGCCAGGCTTCACTGTGAAAGAGCTCGACAAGATGGGCTTCCGCTCATCAGATACGGCTGAGATGTTTTTTGATAATGTCCGTGTGCCGGTCACCAATCTGGTGGGCAAGGAAGGACAGGGCTTCTTCTATATCATGGAGAGCTTCCAGCTGGAGCGTCTCATAGCTGGCATACTCGGCGTATCAGCCACAGAGGATATCATAGACATGACGCTGAAGTATATGCACGAGCGTGCAGCCTTTGGCAAGCCACTGGCAAAGTTTCAGGTGCTGCGTCATAAGATAGTGGACCTGGTCACTGAGCTGGAGGTAACCAAGCAATTTGTCTACCACTGCTGCTGGAAGCAAGCTAATAATATCTTTGCCGTAAAGGAATGCAGCATGGCCAAAATGAAGGCCACAGAGCTCTGCAAGAAAGCATCTGACGAGTGCCTGCAGATATTTGGCGGCTATGGCTATATGACCGAGTATCCTATAGAGCGCGCCTACCGTGACGCCCGCCTGGGTACGATAGTAGCTGGTACTACCGAGATCATGAAAGAGATCATCTCCAAGACAGTGATAGATGGTATCAACTACGAGAGCACCTATCAGAATATGCGCACAGCTGCAGAGGCCACTCCGGCCCCACCGGCGCAAGACCACAAACCGAAATCAATTAATAACAATAACCAAAATCAAACACAAACAATGAGCGACATGACAGCAAAAGAGATCCTCTACTCCCTCCCGGGTCGACTGAAAGAAGACAAAGTAGACGATTCTACTCACGGCGTGTTCCACTTTATGATGGAGGGCGAAGGCGACTTCACTATCACTATCAAGGATAAGAAGGTGACTGTGGAAGAAGGCCTGCAGGGCACTCCTACCTGCGAGGTCAAGGCCAAGGCGCAGGACTATGCCGATATCGAGACTGGCAAGACCAACCCTCAGATGGCATTTATGATGGGCAAGATCAAGATCAGCAACCTGGGCGAAATGATGAAATTCATGGGCCTTTTCAGGAAGATGGCATAACCCTGGCTCCATTAGCATATCAGAGAGGCATGATGTATCATTGTGCCTCTTTTTTATTGTCCATATATGAGCGTCACCTCTACCCTATCTGCAGATGGTATCTACGTAGCCCGGCGGGACATCTATCCCGGCAGGCCTACGATGGTGTTTCTCCACGACTCGCTGGGTTGTACAGTGCTGTGGCGTGACTTTCCACAGAAGTTAGCTGATGTTGCTCACTGCAATCTGCTGATGTATGACCGGCTCGGATACGGCCAGTCCGCCGCTATGTCTACTCATGAACGGCCTGTCAACTACATGGAGCTGGAGGCTGACAAACTCAACAACCTGCTCCTTGATCAAGGGATAGATAAGGCTATACTCTTCGGGCATAGTGACGGAGGCACGATAGCCCTTATTACAGCGAGCAAACATCCTTCTCGCATTAGTGCTGTGATCTGTGAAGCTGCGCACATCTTCGTAGAAGACATTACGCTGGCAGGCATCCGCGCAGCTATGGAAACATACAGGACCACAGACCTCGCACAGCGGCTGGCAAAATATCACGGAGACAAAGTAGACACGCTCTTCAAGGCCTGGACCGAGACATGGACCCGCAGCGACTACCGAGACTGGAGTATAGAATATCTCCTCCCCTCTGTCACTGCCCCGCTCCTCTTTATACAAGGTGATGCGGATGAATATGGCACACTGGATCAGGTACACCGTACTGTCTCACAGGTGAGCGGACCAGCAGAAGAATGCATCTTGTCAGGTGTAGGGCATACGCCGCATAAAGAGGCTCCGCAGGCAACATTGGAGGTGGCCAGTAATTTTATTTTAAACCTATTATAGACAGGTGAATTAACTTATTATTGCCTCATAAGCACAAAGCCATGAAAACACTCTCACTATTATTAGTCTTATTCTTTTATTCTAACCTGCTGATTCTGGCACAAGATGTTTATAGCCTGACGTATAAGCAAAGTGGCAAGCATCAACTGACTTGGTCTATACGATCAAATGATAAAGTCGCACTCTTTCGAAAGGAAAAAACGGCGGGGGGAAAGGAAAACAACCCCAACAAAATAATCGATCTCTCTAGCAACGTATTCATAATAAATATACCCAACAAAGGCAATTATTGGTATAGTCTGGAAGTATTGGATTCCGTATATCGAAAAAAACCTCGTTGAATAAGACGGGAGAACAAAAGGTCACCAACGGTTACAAATGCGAAGGCTACCGCATGGCAGAGGATCTACCATTCGACGGGACATTTGAATACACAGTTTGGATCACGAAGGATAGGACTATGTCACCATTGTTGTCGCGGTATGCTTTGGGACTTTTATCTTCTTCTATGTTTGATGCCGAGGTCAGTGGGCTTATTGTCCAGATCGATTTCAAACAATCCCTGCGCAGTAAAGTCACAGATCAAGGCACCATAGCGCTGGAGAATGAAGATGGCAACAAAATCAAAGATGATGAAGTGAAATATCCCTGGCTAAACAAAGATAACAGGCCGATAATAAACTATTCCATGCCAGACTACACCAGGACAATAAATATCGCCCAGGAAGAATCAGTATGGGGAGATGAATCGCCCAGCGACTATCAAAAGAGAATACGTGCTTTATTTAACCATATAACCGGACAGATTATTACGCAATACGAACATTGGCATCTTTTCCGCTGGTTATAAGCAGCTATACTTTATACTTCGCTGACAGTTATCCTCACTTCTTTATATTTGCGCCATGCGCATAGATATCATCTCCATCATACCTGACCTGCTCACTAGTCCTCTCTCCCACTCTATACTGAAACGGGCACAGACCAAAGGGCTGCTGGAAGTAAATGTGATCAGCCTGCGCGAATACGGCCTCGGCACCTACAAGAAGGTGGACGACTACCAGTTTGGTGGCGGAGCGGGCCTCGTGATGATGTGTGAGCCGATAGCAGCCTGCATAGACGAGCTGAAGTCGCAGCGCGACTATGACGAGATCATCTACATGACGCCTGACGGCGAAACCCTCAACCAGCGCATGGCCAATAGCCTCTCGCTAAAAGGTAACCTCATCATCCTCTGCGGCCATTACAAGGGGATAGACGAGCGCCTGCGCCAGCTCTATATCACTAAGGAAATATCTATTGGTGACTATGTGCTGAGCGGTGGCGAGCTGGGCGCTGCAGTATTGGTAGACGCCATAGGCCGTCTGATACCTGGTGTGCTGAATGATGAGACCTCTGCCCTCACAGATTCCTTTCAGGATGGTCTATTATCACCTCCTGTATATACCCGACCGGAAGACTTTCGGGGTATGAAAGTGCCCGACATACTGCTCTCAGGACATGAAAAGAAAATAGCCGACTGGCGTCACGACCAGGCACTGGAGCGTACTAAGGCCCGAAGGCCGGATCTGCTGGAAGATTGATGTCCTTTTATCACTTTGGCCCCGCATTTGTAACATAGATAGAGAACCTTTCATTCTGATCAAGGCGTTATTTCATAACCATTAAATCAGAAAATCATGGTACTCAATATCTTCAAGACCATCGCGCAGTTGCCCATGGTCTGGGACTTTATCATCCCGCTGGCTGTGATCGGTATTTTTTGTTTTGTTCTCTTCTACGAGGGAGAATGGGGCGGCATGATCCGTAGGAAAAAGAATCCCCATCCCAAACATTAAGTAATATCAGAATAAGCTACCCTGCAGCGTGTCTGTAGGTGGTGGGGTTTTCTTTTTACGCGCAGGCTTGATACTGGTGGTAGCGGGGGCTGGAGGGGTGATCTCTTGCTCAGGTTGGGGGGCTGGTTCCAGTGTTACTATTGTTACTTCTTCACGTGCGTCATCTGTGGCTACGATCTCTGCAGCTGTCACCTCTGATGCTACGGCATCGGCAGATAGGCTTACCTCCTCTGTCGTATCCTCCACGAGCGTATCGGCAGTCTCGTCATAACCTTCCTCCCATGGCACCAGCCCGGTCTTTTTATCTTCAGCGATGTCCGCCCCGAGCTGCTGGGTAAAGGTCATCTCCTCTGTGGCTACCTCTTTCACTTCGGGAGTATCGGATATGATATCTGCTGGTAGCATTTCATCCACTGCAGACACGGATGTCTCCTCTATGACCTCTTCGTGACCATCAGGCATCTCTACCTCTGTGGCTACGGCCGTTTCTGCCGGTATGTGCAGCGGGGTGATCTGCTCCTTGCCTGGCTCGCTGGCTATAGTGGCCTCTATTTGCTGCGTAGCTGGTATAGATACCGGCGCCGTCTCTACCTCTGTACTCCATTGACTGCGGTAGTCCTCCAGCCAAAGTACCACCTCGCTGAGACGCTCCAGGCGAGCCTCGCAGTAGCGCTCCCGGCCCTTCTGGCGTATCTCTACCAGGCCGCATTGGCGCAATATCTTGATATGCTTGGATATAGCAGGGCGGCTAACCTTAAAATGGCTCGCCACAGTGTTCAGGTTCATAGATTCACGGGCTATGAGTGCCAGTATGGCGCGGCGGTTAGGATCTGCTATAGCCTGAAAGGGGTCTCTTCTCATCATAAGGCCGCAAATATATAGTAACCATTCTGTTTCTGTAGCCAGATAGTAGCGTATTTACAATAATCCACAGTATATCTACAATCTTACGGCTTAGCAATATTTTACATTTGTATGACAAATCATTTGTATCTATTTTCAGCACCTTTCCTAAACACAACACACAAACTAAAACCTCATCGCACATGAAAGTGAAGTATGTACCCCTCTCTGTATTTTTAGGCGCCTTTGCCCTTTTGCTATCTAGTAATAGTGACGGCTATACCCATAACTCTGGTGGCGACTGCCGTACAGGAGCTGTGAGTGCTGCTGTAGGCTGTGGTGGCAACGGATGTCATGGTGGCACCTCTGCCGTGACCACTGGTATCACTGTAGCTATAGAGCTGGACTCTGCCGGTGTGCCAGTCACATCCTACCAGCCCGGCGGAAGCTATACAGTTAAACTGACAGGTACCAATATGACCTCAAACAACCTACCGGTATTCGGTTTTGGCATGTCTGCTGTCAAGGCTGCTGGTGCAGGCACCTCCTCTGCGCGCCAGGCGGGCACCTGGTCTGCTTCTTTGCCAAACGGCATCCAAAACTCTATAGAGCTGACCGCAGCTACGTCTGTGATAGAGCATCAGGTACAGCTGCCCAAGACATCGGGCACGGGTACTGCTGGTACTACCTACGTAGAGTCCATCGGCTGGACTGCCCCAGTAGCCGGTACAGGTGCTGTGAAATTCTACGGAGTGCTGAATGCGGCCAACGGCGACGGCAACGAAGGCAGCAGCGATAAATGGAACTACACTAACGTGACAATAGCGGAAGCTGGTGCTACGGCAATCGCTGAGATAGCTGCAGACCTCGGCACCGTGAATGCCTACCCTACTCTGATGAACAATACACTAACTACGACATTTGACCTGCGCCGTGATGCGAAGGTGAGCGTAGAGCTGCTAAGCCTGAATGGCCAGCTCATACGCACACTGCTGGCTGATGAGGCCATGAGTACAGGTGCACAGACCCGCACCTATGGCGTCGGGGACCTCTCTGCAGGCATCTACCTGGTCAAGGTACAGGCTGGGGAGCACACCTCTGTGGCAAAGGTAGTAAAGCAATAAGCCGACACTAGTAAGGATATCAAAATCCCGGTGCCCTATGGTGTCCGGGATTTTTTATGCCTGGCATGGGAGAAAGGATATCTTTGATGCAGCCATGGCTCCTGCAGATTTTATAGAGGCATATAGCGCGGCTCTGGCCAGTCAGGACTGGCAGCAGGTGGCTCCACTCATCCATCCTGAGGCAGTGGTTACGTTCTCTACTGGTACAGTACAGCGTGGCATAGCTGCTATAGGTGACGCCTACAGGCGCAATTTCTCCATGATCAAAAACGAAGAATACCGCATCAGCGATGTGGGCTGGATAGAGACTAGCACTGAGGTGGCTATCTACACTTTCGCATATCACTGGCGTGGACTGATAGATGGCCACGAGGCCGGTGGAGCAGGTCGGGGTACGGCGGTATTACAGCGCAGGGGTGATAGCTGGCTGCTGATAGCAGAGCAACTGACCAGAGTGAGCTAAGACTACTTTTTTAAACTATGCTCCTCAGCGTGCTATACACGAGACAGTGTATATCCGCAGGCCGGTCGCCTTTTGTGCCTTGGTTTCGACACGGCAGCGGCATGTCTCAAAGCGAGAAGCATGGCATTTACCAGCCCCAGGGTATATTATATATCAGCAAAACGCCTATATTGGAAATCTAAATTTACACCCATGATATCCACTCCACTGAACCCCCTTTTCAAAGTGCTATTTATCTGTTTTTGCGTCCTATCACCTATGCTCAGCCATGCTCAGGAACCTGTAGTAGGACTGGGCGGCCCGGATAATGACAAGCCACTCCGCGACACGCTGCCGCAAGCTATCCAGATAGCGATAGACGCCAGCAAAACCTATACAGATACGATACCCGCCGGCCCATATATCCTGCCTGACAGCTCACTGGTGATGTACTCCGGTGAGTATATCGTACTTGAGCTGGAGACCTCAGGCAAAACAATCACCCGCATCAAAACAGTAAAAGTGAATGCGGTGCCTGACAGGACCATAGTGCTACACCTCTCACCTGATATGCAAAATGCCTCCCGTCCCGGTACGGTGCTGGAGGTGCGCAATCCATTCCCATACAGGCTCAGCTATGAGGCTAAAACCTACTCTGCGAAACGCAAGAAATGGAGGAAAGAAAACGTGATGCCTGTATCAGCCAAAACATCTAATACAGAAAACTGGGTGGAACCCGTGGTAAAAGTATCACTCACCAACTGGAAGCTGCAGTAATCGTAACGGACAGTCAGACACAGTCACTAGTGCAAATGACTGTCTGTCCATCATTATTAACTCTTGGGCTCCAGGTGCAGGACCACCATGCCTGTAGAGAGTTTCTGACTGGAGACAGTGTGCAGATCAGTACGCTTCATATCTGATGTAAAGAATGGCAAACCACTGCCCAGTACTACCGGTGCCATAAATATCCAATACTCATCTATCAGCCCCAGCTGCATGAGCGAGCGGACCGTAGACGGGCTGCCAAACATCACGATGTCTTTATCCTTCTCCTGCTTCAGCTGGGCTATCTGGGCGGTCAGGTCGGCGCCTATGATGCGTGTGCCGGGGCCGGCATCTGCCACGCTGTGGGAGACGACTATTTTCTCTACCGCATTGTACCATTTGCCGTGCTTGCGGTCATGCTCGCTGGCGTCCGGGCCATCTGCAGCGTTGGGCCAGTAGCTATTCATGATCTCAAAGGTACGGCGGCCATACATAGCCGTGCCAGCCCTATCTGTGAACTGGTGACTGTAGTCAAAGAATTCCTGATTGACCGGAAAGATATTGAGCTCGCCATTAGGCCCGGCGGCGTAGCCGTCTAGCGTGAGCAACAGGGAGGAAATGAGTTTTGCCATGTGTAGAGGTTTAAGTGTGTGGTATCAATATTAGGGAATAGTTGCCAAAGCAAAGGCCGGTGACGGACGGACGGACTTTTTCCCTAGTGTCTGCGTCCGTCCGTCCGTCACTCTATCTGACAAGCGCGTCATTCCGATAGTTTTTTCAAACAATAAAAATAGATGTGATAAAACTGAAGGAATCCCCGTATACACAAATCCCGATGAGCGCATCACTAGTCCTGTTGAGCTTGGGATTCCATCGGCAGTCAGTAACCTGCTAATCTAGGCTCATCTGGGTTGCACCCAGGGATTGTGGCGGCATCGAGTTCATTTCGAGACTCCATGTGCTTTATCACGTATTCAATCGTAGTTTGTTCTATATCTCTTAGGATAATCAAGTGACTGATATGTAGGCTTGGCACCTCTTTAGGTTGCAGGGCTGCAAAGTACTGTGCTAGTTTTTCTGCCGTAGTGATCAGGCACCAACGCCAACTACCGTCAGAGAAACGTATCTCCATCTCCATAAGCGGACTATCGTCAGATCGGTCTACTCTACACTCTATTACATGCGGAATATCAACTATGCCCTCCACGAAATGGTGTCGATGTATAAAAACTCTCCTGCCATGATCGCCTATGATGCGATACTGCTCTCCCCTCACCTGCGCGACCTGATAGCTTTTGCCGCGTGTCACCGCGTGTGAATAGAAGGCGTCTATACATGTAACCATATGTGTCTCCATAGCGATGCTAAAATACAAAACGTATTAATCAGGACGGACAGTCAGACACAGATACCAGGGAAAGTGACTGTCTGATCACCATAAAAATGGACGGACGGACGCAGACACTAAGGGAAAAGTCCGTCCGTCCATCCCCCACAAACAAAAAAGCCCCTCCGCTATTCACGAAGGAGCTTTTGTATTGTTATTGCCTGCCACCAGTCACCCGACACCAGACAACGGGTATTACATCATACCACCCATGCCGCCCATGTCTGGCATACCACCGCCGTGGCTGTGGCCTGCGCCTGCCGGAGCCGGCTTGTCTGCTATCACCGCTTCTGTGGTCAGGAGCATAGAGGCGATAGAGGCAGCGTTTTCCAGCGCTACACGAGCTACCTTAGTAGGATCTATCACACCTGCTTTCTTCAGGTCTTCGTAGACATTGGTGCGGGCGTTGTAGCCGGTATCACCCTTGCTTTCCTTTACCTTCTGTACGATCACAGAGCCTTCCTGGCCTGCGTTCTCAGCTATGGTGCGGAGTGGCTCCTCTATAGCACGGCGTACGATAGCGATACCAGTGGTCTCGTCATCATTGTCGCCCTTCAGCTTGTCTACAGCTGCCTGCGCACGGATAAAGGCAGTACCACCACCTGCTACGATACCTTCCTGTACGGCAGCACGTGTAGCGTGGAGTGCGTCATCTACGCGGTCTTTCTTCTCCTTCATT
>CAZNDJ010000094.1:0-13573 GCA_964571705.1 uncultured Chitinophagaceae bacterium | reverse complement strand
GAGATGAGGGCAGACTCGCTCAGCGATATCCTGTTCTTCCTCATGCTCATCTTCCTCATCGTATCTACCATGGCTGCGCCGCAGGTGATCAAGATGAAGCTGCCCAAGGCCGATGCAGGCAAGTCAGTGACCAAAAAGAAACTGCTGCAGCTCTCCGTGACCGCCGACCGCAAATACTATATAGACAAGGTGGAAGTAGCCCCGGAGAATCTGGAGCAGCAACTCATAGATGACCTGAAAGGAATCAATGAAGAAGTAATGGTGATAGTACGCGCGGACAAGGATACACCATGGCAGGATGTGGTCACACTGGTAGCGGTGAGCAATAAGCTCAAGCTCAATGTGAGTCTGGCCGTAGAGAAGCCTACGAGCTAGTGTGTGGAAACAATGCGGTACGTGCATCTATAGATTAAATAACCAGAGGAGCAAAGGAGATTATGTTCTCTAGACCATTTGAAGCAGAAAATAAGAGCACCGAGAATAAGAACCGTGCCGCAGGGCTAGTGGTCACTCTCGTGGTGCACGGGCTGCTGCTGCTGTTGCTCTTCTTTTTGTATATCACGCCGCCGGATCCGCCCTTTCAGGATGATGCGGGTGGTATGGCTGTGAACTATGGCACCTCTGACGTAGGCACCGGAGACGAGCAGGCATTTACCCCGGTACCGGTCAAGGTAGCCGAAGAGCAGCCAGTCACTGCCCCTACACCTCCACCAGCACCTACAGCCAGTGCAGAAGATCTGGTGACACAGAATGATGAAGATGCCGCAGTGGTCGAGACCAAGAAGCCAGTCAAGAAAGAGAAGCCTGTCGTAAAGCCTGATCCTGCTGCTACCTACAAACCTGTGAAGAAGCCGGTAGCCGAGACAAAGCCCGTGGAGCCTAAACCTACGGTAGATAAGAATGCGCTATTCACAGGAGCGCCTGGTAAGCAGAATAACTCTAAAGGTGATGGTGAAGGCAAGGGAAAAGGAGACCAGGGTAAACCCGATGGAGATGTAAACTCGCATAACTACCACGGTAATGGCACCGGCGATGGCTCTGGCAATGGTCCGGGGTCTGGGCATGGACCTGGAGGATATGGTCCTGGGGGTGGAGGCCCATCTAACGTACGCCTCACCGGCCGCAGTCTGCGCAGCCGCCCGCCGGTCAAGAACCCATGCGAGAATACCAAGGGTAAGGTCGTGATAGCGATCAAAGTGGATCGTGCCGGCCATGTGACGGATGCCCGCTTTACCCAGTCGGGATCTACTACGGCTGATGACTGCCTCATAGCCACGGCCCGACAGGCTGCGATGAAGTACGTCTTTGACGATAACTCGACTGCGGCTGAGACCCAGACTGGGTCCATTACGTTTATCTTTAAGGAAGATTAAGCTGCTACGGCAATATCCTATCTTTGTGAACACAATGAAAACTTTTATCTGTGTGCTAGGTTTATCTGTGTCAGGATATCTGGCGGCGCAATCAGGCAGCAAAATAGCAATGCCGAAAAGGGATGCTGATAGCAGTACAGTAAAGAAGTTAATGTCTCAAAATCCCTGTGCTGACACCGGCACGGTAGTAGTAGCTATCCAGGTAAACAGGGCGGGGCGGGTCAGATCTGCAGAGGTGTCGTCTGAAGGCACTACCACCCACAGCGACTGCCTCCTGAAAAAAGCGCAAGCACTGGCCACGCGATATATCTTTGAGGAAGATAGGAAGGGAGCAGCGGCTACAAAGGGTAAAATTACATTCGTCTTCAAGGGAGACTAAATACTCCGCAGACATATGACCTGCGTCATCGTCATGGCTGAGTAAACTCAAGCGTTTGGTGGCCTTTGTGACAATTCTATGACAGTCAGGGGAGGGGTATCTGTTACCTTTGGCCCCGAGATATGACCATTACTACTGCCCGGTTTTGTAATGCGCTCCTGTTATGTTTCCTGATAACTATGTCAGGTAGCCTGACAGCGCATAATGCTGTCACTATCAGTGTTTTTGATAGTGCTACGCTACATCCTCTATCGGATGCGGTGGTCAGAATCATACCTCTACCCGGTACTACCGGTGGCCGCAGCACTACCGAGGTCACAGACAAGGCGGGGCAACTGACACTGGACTACTCCGGCCCTACTATACTTCACATCACCTATCTGGGCTACCAGCCTCTATATGACACACTCTACGAGGCCAGCAGCCGGTCATACTACATCCGCCGCACGTCCTCCAGCATAGAGGATGTAGTAGTGACGGGCCAGTACACAGCAGGCAGTGCCAAGGCCTCTGTCTATGATGTGAAGGTATATACAGACAAGGAGTTTCGCAGCAAGGGAGCTACTAACCTGAAAGAGGCCCTGCAAGGAAGCCTCAACATTGACATGGCTCAGGATGCTGTCTTCGGCAGTGGTATCAGCCTGCAGGGTATCTCGGGCCAGGGGGTCAAGATCATGGTGGATGGTGTGCCGGTGGTAGGCCGTATCAATGGCAATCTGGACGTGAGCCAGATCAACCTGTCTAATATGGAGCGGGTAGAGATCATCAAAGGACCTATGTCTGCTGTCTACGGCAGCGACGCCATGGGCGGTGTGATCAACCTCATATCCAAAACGCACCAGCCGGAGAAATATGTGGTGAACCTAAAGGGGTACTACGAATCAGTAGGCCAGTATAATGTAGAACTGAATGGTGGCATCAATATCAAGAAGTCACAATTCTACATCGCTGGGGGGCGCAATTTCTTTGGCGGGTACTCGGCTGTAGATACATCCCGCCACAAGGACTGGCTGCCAAAGGAGCAATACTTTGCTAATGCAAAATACACCTACTCCACGGGTCGGTTCAAGATAGGTACGCGGCTGTCTTTCTTTCGCGAGCTGATGCTGAACCGTGGCAACCTGCTGCCTAATACTACATATGCCTTTGACGATCACTCCCTGGTGTACAGGCCACAGGCCACTATCTTTACCACCATACCTGTCAAGGACTACTCAGAGATAAACCTGATGGTGTCATACACCGGGTTTGTACGGTTTTACAACTACTACCGCAAGGACCTCGTGAACCTGCAGGAGAGCCTGCGCAAGGACCAGCTGCAGGATACCTCCATCTATCACGATATCGTGGCGCGGGGCACCTACACGCTCACTACTTACAATAAGAAATTCAGCTTCCAGTTTGGCACGGATATCTCGCAGGAATATACCAACCAGACCCTGCTGGCCGGGCGCAAGCATCAGATGGGAGACTATGCAGTATTCGGCAGTGTGCGCTGGAGGCCTGTAGCGGCGCTGGATATACAGCCGGCTGTCAGGTTTGGGTATAATACTCAGTTTCAGAGCCCGCTCATCCCGTCTATCAACCTGAAGTATGACTTTGCCAAATACTTTAACCTGCGTGCAGCATATGGCATGAGCTATAGGGCACCGTCTCTGTATGAATTGTACTTTGACTTTCACGACTCATCGCACAATCTGGATGGTGACTCTACCCTCAAGGCTGAGAAAGGCCAGTCGGTCAATCTCTCTCTGGGCTACCAGCAGCTCTACCGGGGCGGGCATAAATTCAGGATCACGGGCACGGGATTTTTCAATAAGATCACAAATAAGATAGACTACATACTGGTAGATGCCAATAGCGCTCCTGTATCCTACCGCTATGGCAATATCAATAACTATATGACCGCCGGTGGCGAGTGCCTGGCGGAGTATGTATGGCAGCGCCTGTCGGTGTCTGTGGGCTTTGACTACATCTGGTATCATGCAGAGGTACTGCAGCCGGTGCAGAGCCAGGTGTCCTTTGCCAGTCCGGATGCGTCTGTGCAGGTGGGCTACAAGGTGCCTAAGGCCGAGATCACTATCAATGCGTACTACAAGTACACAGGTAGTAAGCTGAACTACTCTCTCACCAACTCTACTGAGACAGGTACGCGCAATGCATTTAATGCGCTGGATATCTCGCTGTCGCGAAATTTCTGGAAGGACCGGATACAGGTGACATGCGGCGGCAAAAACCTCCTGAATGTAACTAACGTAGGTAATAATGGTGTCGTAGCCTTTGGCCATGGTAGCAGTGGCGGCAATACGTTGGTAAACTGGGGCCGTACTTTCTTTATTTCTTTAAATTTGCACTTCGCTAAATGACCCGTAAGCGTTTCAATATAATTTCATCATCGGTGAGGATCCTGTGCCTGGCGGCGCTGCTCCTGGCTCTGACAGGACTGTCGTCTTGTTTTAAGGAGAAGCCGATCCCTATGCCTAATATTTACAGCGGACCTGACATCTTCGTAGCACATCAGGGCCCTGGGTATATCAAGCAGCTTTACTTCAATGCCCAGACCTTCCAGTTCGTAGATTCCAATTCGCACTTTCTCTATGACATGGCCTTTGACTGTGCGCCGGGCAGCTACAATGTCTGGATCAATGGCTCCAAGCTCATGCTGGCCTGCCACACGGGCAAATATGACATGCAGGCAGTGACGGGTCTCAATGACACCCTGGGTCACACCTGGGATGTGGAGTTTGGTGCGGCGCTGCCGTCCCAGAGCGCGCTAGGCAGCTGGGGCACGGGCGGTGTATCTGATCGGCAGGTCTATATCCTCAATATGGGAGCCGACTCGCTGGGCAATAATATCGGCTTCAAGAAAATGCAGATGGGTGACTGCGCAGGCAATGAATACAAGGTCACCTTTGCCAATCTCGATGGCTCGGATATGCATACGGTGTCTATACCGCGCAAGGCGGGACGAAACAGGGTGTACCTGCTCTTTGCCGATCAGCAGGTGCGTGACCTGGAGCCCGACAATACTAACTGGGATATCCTCTTTACCCGCTACAGTGTTTACTTCTCAGACCAGCGGCTGCCGTATCAGGTCACAGGCGTACTGACCAATCCCAATAAGACAGCGGCCTACCTGATGGATTCTACTTCCAATTTTGACTCGGTATCTCTCAGTAGTGTGCAGCAGTCGAGATTCACCGCAGCGCTGGATAATATCGGCTATGAGTGGAAACTCTATGGCCTGGGCACTACCGGCCAGTACACGATCAAGGATAAATATATCTACATCATCCGCTCTGACCAGCGCTACTACAAGATGCGCTTCCGCGGCTTCTATGATAATGAAGGAAATGAAGGCTACCCGCAGTTTCAGCTCGATGAGCTGAAGTGATACTGCTTTGCAGCATTTTTTTCTTATTTCGCGTCTCTAAACCCATTTGATTTATGAGACGTTTCTCTTTCTTTTTGCTCAGTATCGTGTGCCTGACATTTGCAGCCTGCACTAACTCGTCCACACCTCAGGGACCTGCTCTGGTCTATGTTTGCCAGCTTTCATATCCCGATCTACTGCTGCGCCTATCCGGCCAGAGTCCGGACTCAGCATTCCGCCGGGCGCTGGTGGTAGCACAGCAGGCATATGATAGCGACAGCCATCGCGGATTTCTTCCGTTATTTCAGGAGTCATATGAGCGTGTAGCGCCACAGGGGCACCTGGCAGATATCTTTGCTACCGCCCCGCAGATGGAGGGCAAGGTAACTATACAGGCCACCAATAAAGAGGTAATAGCCAAACTGCAAGAGGCGGCACAGGGAGCTCTGGGCAGGTCGGCAGAACTGATCAAAGGGCGCTATGTGCCAAAGGAAAAGCCAGGCGGTCTGGCATACCTGTACGCTTATCTCAAAAAGGATACGGATCTACTGGATGAGACGTCACTGACCACACGTGTATTGCGGGACCGCGATGCGATAGAGGTAGCAGTGCGAGGCAGGGTAGACCCGGGACGGATACGCAGGCTGATATTGACCAGAGGTGAGCTTGGGTTTTGGGAGACCTACGAAAATGCAGAGATATACCCCTATCTCGTGTCAGCTGACAAGACGCTGGAAGCAATGGTAAACAAAGGGCAAATACCCTATACCCGGCCCCAAGCAGAGGTGACTAGCGACCAGTCGGCTTTTTTTGACGGTGCTGTAGTAGGGGGCGATAGTACGAAGCAACGCATAGCGGAAAGTAAGAAAAGGCCAGTGGCACAGGATACGATCTCTAACCCACTCTTCCGCCTGCTCAATCCGATAGCTGACCAGGAGGGTATGCTAACTCCGGGTGCCGCAGTGGGTATGGCCTTGGGTAAGGATACTGCTCTGATCAATAACTACCTGGGTCTCGCACGGATACAGGCAGGCCTGCCACGCGACCTGCGGCTGATGTGGGGTGCGCGGTCCATCAATGATGAGCGGCCCGTATATCTGCTCTATGCCATTCGCATAAATCCGGTTCATCCCGGTCCGGATCTGGGCGGTGACATGATCACCGATGCCAGGGGAGGATATGATATGACCGGTCAGCCCGATGTCACCCTCACTATGAGTCAGGCAGGGTCGGACATGTGGTTTGCCATGACCGCAAAAGCTGCTCAGGGTGGAGGGGGAGCCGCTAAAAGGTCTGTGGCGATCACTATAGATGGGCTCGTTTTCTCAGCGCCGCGTGTCATGAATGCGATAAAAGGGGGAGCGACCGAGATCAGTGGCATATATACAGTAAATGAAGCTACCGATATGGCCAATATCCTGAAATATGGCAATCTGCCAGCGCCGCTGGTACTGGTAGAGGAGCGTATAGACCCGGCACCAGCAGATGGGCACAAATGACCTTCGGAGCCATGGCAATTGACCCTGCAAAATGCTCTTTTTGAGAGGGAAATGGCCGGGCAGGGCCTCTTTCTTTTATATTCCCGGATTAATCCTATATTTGCCGACCTATTTTTAGGCAAATTATCAAACCAATAAACCAATGGATTTAAAAGGCATTATCAGGTTCTTTACGATCATATTCTTCATCGTGTGCGCATATGAGCTGTCATTCACGTTCATGGCTCAGCGTGTGGAGAAGCAGGCAGATCAGTACGCTGCCATGAACCTGCCTTCAGCTGATAAAAGTGGCCGTACAGGTGATGCACTGGTAGCTTATGAGGATTCTATAGAAGAGGTCAAGAAAGCCCGCAAGAGGTACTACCTGGACTCTATGAGCAATAGGACCGTGTACAACCTTGGTTTCAAGCAATATACTTATAAAGACTGCAATGACCTGCAGATCCGCCTCGGCCTCGACCTGAAGGGAGGTATGAGCCTCGTACTCGAGATAGCTCAGGATGAGGTGCTGATCAAGCAGTCTGGCGGCAGCAAAGATCCAGCCTTTAACCTCGCAGTGAAGAATGCCAAGGCCAAGCTGCCTCAGAGTGGCAACAAGGACTTCCTGACCGTTTTCTCAGAAGAATACAAGGCAGTAGCTCCGGATGGCAAACTGGCGGCGATCTTTGCCTCTCAGCCTAAATACCAGAAGAGCCTGACCTTCAACTCTACTAATGACCAGGTGCTGACTGTACTCCGCGAGGAGATGAATAGCTCTGTAGAGAACACCTTCAAAACACTCAAGACCCGTATCGACCAGTTTGGTGTAGCATCTCCTACTATCACCCTCCAGTCAGGTACAGGCCGTATCATATTGGAACTGCCGGGTGTAGACGATCCTAGTCGTATCCGCCGTATCCTCCAGCAGACCGCACAGCTCGAGTTTTGGGATACCTATGAGAATACTGAGATCTATCCTAGCCTGGTGCAGGCAGACAAATCTCTGAGCGCCTACCTGGCCTCTCAGAAGCACACTAAGGATTCTGCCAGCGGTGTAATAGATACCACAAATAGTACGAGCCTGGCTGATCAGCTCGGTGCCGCGCCTGAGAAGGCAGATAGCGCTACGGCTGGCAAGGGTGACTCCTCAGCGACAGCCAAGACCAAGGAAGCTAAGAAGGATACCAGCAATACAAACCCACTCTTCCGACTGCTGAACCCAGTGGCTGACCAGCAGGGTATGCTGTCTCCGGGCCCAGCTGTAGGTATGGCATTCGGCAAGGATACTGCGCTGATCAATAACTACCTGAATCTGGATATCGTAAGGTCAAACTTCCCGAGGAATGTGAAGTTTCTGTGGGGTGCTAAATCTATCAATCCTGAGCGCTCAGTGTACCAGCTCTTCGCTATCAAGACAAACCCTGCACAGCCAGGTGCTCCTATGGCCGGTGATGTGATCACCGATGCACGCTCAGGCTACGACCAGGGCGGCTCACCAAACGTGACACTGGCGATGAACGCTACAGGATCATCTAAGTGGGAGCGCATCACGGATGAGGCTGCAAAACAAAACCCTAAGAGGTGTGTAGCCATCGTACTCGATAACCGTGTATTCTCATACCCACGTGTCCAAAATAAGATAGCCGGCGGCAATACAGAAATCTCCGGCATCAGCTCTCCAAACGAGGCGATAGACCTCGCTAATATCCTGAAGTCTGGTCAGCTGGAGGCCCGCACCCGCATCATAGAGGAGCAGGTGATCGGACCATCTCTCGGTGCCGAGGCTATCAAGGCCGGCCTGCTGTCCCTGCTGGTAGCTTTTGTAGTGGTGTGCCTCTTCATGGTGGCTTACTACTCTACCTCTGGTATCGTGGCTAATATAGCTGTGATCCTGAACCTCTTCTTTATCATCAGCATCCTGGCGCAATATGGTGCATCGCTCACGCTGCCTGGTATGGCTGGTATCGTGCTCACACTCGCTATCGCGATAGATGCGAATGTGATCATCAATGAGCGTATCCGTGAGGAGCTGGCCAAGGGCAAAGGCACGCGTGCAGCTGTGGCTGATGGCTACAAGCATTCGTACTCTGCCATCTTTGACGGTAACGTGACCACCCTCATCGTAGGTGTCGTGCTGATGTTCTTCGGCTACGGTCCGGTGAAAGGTTTCGCATACACACTGGTGATCGGTATCCTTACTTCCCTCTTCACGGCAGTTGGCTTCACACAGGTGATCTTCGACTTTATTTTCAAGAGGAACTGGGAGCCTTCTTTCGGCAATAAGTTTACAATGAACGTGCTGAAGGGTATGAACGTGCAGTTCATGTCTTTCCGCAAGGTATCTTATGCGATCTCAGCTGTTGCCTTTGCGGTGTCCTTTATCGCTATGGTGGCTATCGGTTTTGACCTGGGTGTAGCATTCAAGGGTGGCCGTAGCTATGTGGTGAAATTTGACAAAGATGTGACCACTGCAGAAATAGCAGCCCAGCTGGAGAAACCACTGGAAAGCCGCCCGCTGGTAAAAACCTACGGTAGCAACAGCCAGATACAGATCACTACTGCCTACCTGATCAACTCTACAGAATCTAATGTAGACAGCATCATAGAAAGCAAACTGTATGAAGGTATAGCCAAGGACTTTGGCACGAAGCCTAATTTTGAGAAGTTCCGTACCTCGTCTATCAAGTCTATCACCAAGATAGATGCGACCATAGCAAACGATATCCAGAAGAGCGCCCTCATCAGCGGCCTCCTGGGATGCCTCCTGATCTTCATCTATATCTACATCCGTTTCCGGAAGTGGGAGTATGCAGTAGGTGCTATCGCAGCTACAGTGCATGACCCAGTGATCGTACTCGGCCTCTTTGCGCTGCTGCGCCACATCATGCCATTCTCCCTGGAGGTAGATGAGAATGTGGTAGCGGCTATCCTGACGCTGATCGGCTACTCGGTGAATGACACGGTGATCGTGTTTGACCGTATCCGTGAGTACATCAAGCTCTACCCTGGCCACTCCCTGGTGCACAATGTGAACGACTCTATCAATAGCACACTGAGCCGTACTATCATGACATCACTCGCTACGGAGATCGTTTGTATCATCCTCTTCGTATTTGGCGGTGACTCTATCAGGCAGTTCTCTTTTGCCCTGATGGTGGGTGTGGCAGTGGGTACTTACTCCTCTATCTTCATCGCATCTCCTATCGTGGTAGACCTCCTGCTCCGCAGGAAGGATACACTGAAGGAAGACGCTAAGTAATAAGCAACTTTGATAACATATCTGAAGGGCACCTCACCGGTGCCCTTTTCTTTTGCCCCAAAGTTGTGTCATAAATAAAAGCTATACTTGAAATATGGAGCAGCAGCATAGCGAGCGGATATTTGGCCTGGATGTAGTACGCGCTGCGGCTATCTGGCTGGTGCTGCTGCTGCACGGCCGATTTCTGCTGTATGAGACACCGCTGAGGGATTACGCGCGGATACCTCTGCCTGATGGTGTGGATCTGTTCTTCGTGCTCAGTGGCTTTCTGATAGGTGGTATACTGCTACGCCTGCTGCATACCACGCCTGCTCCGGGCCGGGAGGTGCTCATGGACTTCTGGCGGCGCAGGTGGTTTCGCACCTTGCCTGCATACTACCTGATACTGGCGCTTAACTTTGCTCTGGTAAGGTCTAATATCATACAGGAAGGCATCTATAATTTTAACTGGCGCTACTTTTTCTTCCTGCAAAATTTTGAAAGGCCTTTTGTAGGCTTCTATCGTGAGTCATGGAGCCTATCAGTAGAGGAGTGGTTCTATGTGATCGTGCCTGTATTGCTCTTTGCGCTGGTGCGCTATATACAGCCTAAGCGCGCTTATCTCCTCACTGTGTGCATGATGCTCACACTGCCTGTCCTCTGCCGCTACCTGAAATATGATGGCACCATTGACTGGTTTCACGTAGATCAGAATATAAGAAAGGTAGTGGTCACGCGGCTGGATAGCATCGGCTACGGGCTGCTGATGGCCTGGCTTTGCCGCTATTATGCGCGATCCTTTTATCTCATCAGGTGGCCTGCACTGGCTATAGGGCTGATAGGGGAGGTGCTGCTGCTGCACTGGCCGCTGGCGGGGGAGCATATCTACTCGCAGGTACTCTACTATACGCTGGCACCGCTGCTGATGTCACTATTGCTACCTATGGCGGCCAGTATTCGTATGGGCTATGGCAGAGTAGCGGACTTCATAACCTATACCAGCCGCATCTCCTATTCCATGTATTTGATCAATTTTTCGCTGGTGCGGCAGGTGCTGGAGCGCTGGTTTCCCCCGCAGAGCCCGATAGAAGCGTTGATAGAGTATTTCCTTTTCTGGATATTGGTCTATGCCGGCGCTACGATATTGTACAGTAGATTTGAGAAGCCAATGATGGAGCTACGAGACCGCTGACTACTGCCAGCGGATAGAGGGCTCATATTTCTTTTTAGCAGCCATGGGGCTGAAGGAAAGCGTGAGCCCATAGCATGCCTGAGTCAGGCCGATATTCATCGGCAGCATAAAGGAAGGATCGACATTCATAGAGAGTTTATCGTCTACATTGAAGTGGTACAGGTGGCCATCTACGGCTGCATCTACGAGGTTGAGGGTGTACCATAGCGCAGTGACGATAGCGGCGTAGTTCAGAAGGTTCTTATAATAATCCCGGTATGGCTTGATGGTGGCGTAGTTGAGTTCTACGCCTTTGTAATTGGCCGTGCCGCTCGTATTGCGCACGGCTACACGGTATGCACTACGCGCGATATTAAACTCCCTGTTTTCAAAATAGATCCAGTAACCAAGACCTCCGAGGCCGGCATAGATGATCGGTATCTTCCAGTATTTTTTATTGTAAGCCTGACCGAGTCCAGGGAGGACGGCAGACATCCAGACAGCCTTGATAGGACTGTGTTTTTTTACCACCGGTATAGTATCCTTACCCGGTACTATCTTGTCAGCGCCAAAGGCGACGGTCGTATCAGTGATCACCTTTTTGCCGGCTATATCAAACTCTTCGGTGGTCTGATGGCGGACTGTATCTTTAGAATAAATACCTGCAGAGTCAGCAGCGCCCTGCGCCTGCGCCCAGCCACAGTAGGAGAGGAGCAGAAAAAGAGGTATGAATATTATGCGGTGTGCATACATCAGTCAGTCAGCAACTCTACCAGGCGCTCCAGGTCAGTATCGTTATAAAACTTGATCGCGATCTCTCCCTTGCCCTCTTTGGTACGGATGATAGATACCCGTGTACCTAGAGAGGAGCTGATCTGGTCCTGCAGTTTGCGCAGGAAGATATCGCCCTCTGATGAGCGCCTGTCTGCAGCCTCACGTGCACTAGGCTGGCTAGGTGCATCGAGGTTGATGCCACGTACTAGTTCTTCCGTCTGGCGCACGCTGAGGCCTTTCTCTACGGTCTCTTTGAATGCGCTGAGCAGTGTAGGCAGGTGATCTATCGCCAGCAGGGCTTTGGCATGGCCCATGGTGATCCTATTGTCACGTACAGCGGCCTGTATATCTGGTGGCAACTTGAGCAGGCGGATGAAATTAGTCACCGTACTGCGGTTTTTGCCCAGGCGCTCAGAGAGTTTGTCCTGTGTCAAGTCGCACTCATCCATGAGGCGTTTGTAGTTGATAGCTATTTCCAGCGGGTTGAGGTCTTCGCGTTGGATATTCTCTATCAGGGCTATCTCTATAGACTCCTGGTCAGAGGCCAGGCGGATGTAGGCTGGTATATCTGTGCGGCCTGCCAGCTTAGATGCGCGCAGGCGGCGCTCACCAGCTATGAGCTGGTACTTATTGCCTTCTATCTTGCGTACGGTGATAGGCTGTATCACACCGTGTATGCGGATAGAGTCGGCCAGCTCCTCCAGGCTCTCATTGTCAAAGGTAGAGCGCGGCTGAAATGGATTGACCTCTATGTTTGACAGTGGTATATAGATCACCACGCCAGCCTGATTGGCCACGGATGTAGTGCCTACTTCTGCCGGCGATGTATGTTTATTAGCAGATGCCTTGTCATCGCTGAGCAGCGCGCCGAGGCCACGGCCCAGTCCTCCCTTCTTCTTCTCAATCATTATCTATCAAATTTAATTCTTTCTCTGCGTCAGGTATATTGGTTGCATTGTTTCTTTGCAAAATTTCACGGACCAGATTCATGTAATTCACAGAGCCCTTGCTCTCTGCGTCATACATGATGGCAGGTTTGCCAAAGCTAGGCGCCTCGCCGAGGCGAGTATTGCGGTGTATGATGGTCTCATACACGATATTCTCAAAGTGCTTCTTGATCTCATCTACCACCTGATTGCTGAGGCGCAGGCGCGGATCATACATGGTGAGCAGGATACCCTCTATCTCCAGCTCAGGGTTGAGGCGGGTCTGCACGATCTTGATCGTGTTGAGGAGCTTGCCCAGACCCTCGAGGGCAAAGTACTCGCACTGCACCGGTATGATCACGGAGTCAGAGGCTGTGAGCGCATTGACTGTGATGAGGCCGAGAGACGGAGAGCAGTCTATGATGATAAAGTCGTAGTCTTTCCTGACCTCCTCGAGCATCTGCTTGAAGATCTTCTCACGGTTAGGCTGATTGATCAGCTCGATCTCCGCACCTACGAGGTCCAGGTGGGACGGTAGTAGATAGAGATTTGGCGTCTCAGTCTCCAGTATGATGTCCTGTGGCTTTATCTCATTCACCAGGCACTCATAGAGGCTGGTCTTGATAGTGCGCGGGTCAAATCCCACACCCGAGGTCGCATTGGCCTGAGGGTCGGCATCTATCAGCAGCACCTTGTACTCCAGTACTGCCAGGCAGGCTGATATATTAATGGCACTTGTTGTCTTGCCTACCCCGCCTTTCTGATTGGCCAGGGTAATCACCTTTTGCAGGCGTGGCTTTTTTGTATTATCCATATCTACTCCTTTACTTAAAATTCACGGGTTTCGCCGATGGCCATGAG
>CAZNDJ010000093.1:0-13594 GCA_964571705.1 uncultured Chitinophagaceae bacterium | reverse complement strand
TCTGGTTTTGGCTACAGTCCATACTATAGCAGCTGGTACAGCCCTTATTACAGCAGCTTTGGTTTCGGCTATGGCATGGGCTGGGGCTATGGTGGCTTCGGCATGGGTTACGGCTGGGGCGGCTATTATGGTGGCTGGTATAGCCCATGGTACACTGGATACTACGGCTACGGCTATGGCCGAGGCTGGGGATATGGTGGCTGGGGTGGCTACGGAGGCTACGGATATGGTCACGGCTACTATGACTATGGCTACCATGGCTGGGCGGGCAACTCATCTCACTACGGCCCACGTCACAGGTCTAGCACAGTAGGCAATAATACTACCAATAATAATGTAGGACGTGCGATAGCGAATTATCACAAAGATGCGCCTGCATCTCCCAATGGCGGCAGGTCATTGGATAATAATATCAACCGCAGCGGCCGTGATAACATGAGCCGCGATGACGGGCCGTACAACAGGCCAAGTGATCAGCAGATCAATCGCGGTGCAGATAGAAATAACAACAATATTCAGCGCGGAGGCGATAGGCAGTTTGATCGTCAATCGGCGAATGATAATCGTGGAATAGATCAATCCCGCCAGATGGACCGCGGCTATCAGAATCAAGGCCGCCAGTACAATAATAATCAGCAACAGTACCAGAGTGCTCCACGAGGTAATTTTGAATCCCGCGGGTACCAGCAGTCTGAGCCGCGTATGAACTCGCAACCGCGCTCTTTTGATGGCGGGGGCAACCGTGGCAACTTTAACAGCGGCGGCGGCAATCGTGGAGGCTTCAGCAATGGAGGCGGTTTTGGTGGTGGAGGTAGCCGTGGTGGCGGCGGTTTTAGTGGCGGCGGTGGTCATAGCGGTGGCGGCTTCAGTGGTGGTGGTGGTCACGGTGGTGGCAGGCATTAAAAAAGAGATAGGGCTATAGAAAATAAGATCGTAAGGCGGAATCGGGAATCATCGCGGTGATCTGGTTCCGCCTTTTTAGTGAAAATATCAAACAGTGTATCATGAGAAAAACATTCATTCTGACCGGACTGCTATCTGTCACTGCCATGGCCTGGTCTCAGACTTATGAAAATGACGCCGCAAAAATGATGCGCCCCGATCTGACAGGTACAGCGCGCTCTCTGGGTGCTGGTGGGGCATTCAGCAGTGTAGGTGCAGATCAGTCTGCTGTACTGCAAAACCCGGCAGGTATCGCACTCTATCGTTCACATGAGTTTGCCATCAGCGGAGGAGGCATCTGGGGCAATACTACATCTAATTACCTCGGTAATAACACTGCCGAAACATATGCTAAAGCCACGCTGAGTCAGGCGGGACTGGTATTTGCCTCCAAAGACCTATCACGTACGCAGGGTATGAGCTTCAATAATCCCAATAAGCTAAGTCGTGTCGTGGTAGGCATAGGATTTCAAAAGGTCGTTGACTTTGGCCGGTCAGACAGGATCTATGGTGTGAATACTCAAAATTCATACGCGCAGGCACTGACCACTGATCTCAATAGTAATCCTTATAACATCAATCTCGACTACTTTGGCATCCCATCCGTACAGGCATATCAGACCTATGTGAGCGATTGGACCGATACTAATTACAATCGCCTTTCGTCAAGGATACCGCTGCCAGTGAGGCAGGTCGGCACGGTGACTACCAAGGGTGGGCTGAATGATATCAACTTGACCCTGGGTTTTAATATTGATAATACGGTTTACCTTGGTTTTGGCCTTGGCGTGCCATATATGAATTATTCCCGCTATGCTACTTTCACAGAGAGCAATCAGGCCGGAGATTCTGCCTATACCAGCAATTATAATTATACGCTTAGCGGTGTGGGTGTGAATGGCAAGGTAGGGCTGATAGTAAAGCCTGCCGCCTGGGTACGCCTGGGGGCATCAGTGCAGACGCCGTCTTACTTTCGCCTGAATGAAAATACCGAAGGTAGTATGGAGAGTAGCATCGGCGGCTCATCTTATTTTGCTGATACAGGATCGGTCTACCGCTTCTCTTACAGCAATCCGCTCAATGCCACTTTTGGTGCCAGCTTTTATCTGAAGCAATGGGGCTTTATATCTGTAGACTATGAGATGAATGACTACTCTCACACCCGCTACAGGTTTGATGGAGCAGACAGGCAATACTCCGATATCGAAAACCTCAATATCTCTGCGAAATACAGACTGGCATCTACAGTCCGTGCGGGTGCGGAGTTTGCGTACAAGACCTTGCGCCTGCGTGCGGGATTTGCGTGGAGCCAGTCTCCTTTCAAGAGTGGGGTAGCAGTCCCAGGTTATGATGCCGGCCGCTATAACTATACTGCAGGCATAGGCTATCGTGGCACCAGGTTCTTTGCCGATCTGGCATACGTGCATACACAGTACAAGGACTACTACACACCATATTCCTACACTGACGCCTCAGGCACACAGGAGCCAGGTGTGTTCAACTCGTTTCGCAGCAATATGATCGTAGCTACGATCGGTTTCAAGTTTGGTATGAACAGGTAGATGCTAGTGCAGGACCTGCAGTTTGGCTATACCACGGCTCATGCCGCTCTGATCAGTACATCCCAGCAGGTAGAGACCAGCATCCAGATCCTTTACAGATAGATGGATGGTATCCGCTACAGCTTCACGCTTTAGTATCCGGCCTGTCAGGTCCGATATGTCTATCGTAGCCAGTGAGGCTACTGCAGCTCCCGCGTTGGTCAGGTCTATAGTGACCATATCAGTGCCTGGATTAGGATAGACCTGTACGGCTGCTATATCCAGGTCATGTACGCCCGAGCCTATACACTCTATCCAGAATGTATAGCAGATAGTGGTATCTCCGGATGGGTTATAGGCCGTGAGGCACACCTCCGCCTGAAAGGCAGAATCAGGTGTAGCCTGAATAGTGATCAGATTGGTATTGCCCCATGTTGTATCCGTACCATTGCCACTGATATAGGTCACCTCCCAGTGGACAGAGTCCGATAGGACAGATGCATCCTGAGCAGTAGTGAGGCAGTGGGCTGCCTCCTCGTAGGTAAAGTCGACTCCAGGCAATGGTAGTGTCACCTTGACTATCAGCGATGCTGTATCACACTTGTCAGGCATCTGTGTGTAGCAGGAGACATAATATAATGTATCATCTCCTGTATTGTGAAAATCTGTAGGGTGAAAAGTCAGTGAGTCGCACCCATACAGTTGCGCCCATGCTGCTGCAGGGCCATATATACTCGTGACGCAAAGGCTGTCTGTCACGATATAGGAGCTGTCATTGGCCTGTAGGCGTACGGATATAGTATCTGGCTGTATGAGGCTGGCTGTGTCGTCCGAGACCTTTGGTGGGAAATAAAGATTTACCAGCACCCGGCCCGTATCGCACAGCGTAGGTATTTTTCTGCTACAGGCCTTGTAGTAGAAGGTGTCCAGACCCCAGTAGCCCGTATTAAGTGTACGGTATTTCACCGAGTCGCAGCCACGTAGCACCGACCAGCCGGCGCGTGAGGTCGTAGTGCGTATCAGGCTGCTGAGGCATAGCGAGTCACCCGCTACCAGGTTTGAGTCATTAGCCATCGGCTTTAGCCATAGGGAGTCATACTGCATCAGTACGATAGTGTCAGGATTAGCCCGGGGACGGATGGTCATAAAGACACGTCCTGTATCACACAGCGTCGGATGCTGCAGCTCACAGGAGATATAAAAAAAAGTATCTCTCCCATAGAAACCCCGGTCAGTCTGCTCATACGTTACCCGCTTGCAGTCCAGTACACTGGCCCAGCCGTGGCCGCCATATACCTGTGTCAGGCATACTGTATCTCCGGCTATGAAGTTACTGTCATTAGACAGCGGCGTCAGGGATACAGAGTCCAGGCGTGTGATGGTATACGTATCGTTGATCGCACGTGGGGGACGCTGTGCATAGCAGGCCGATACACACAGGATCAAAAGAAATAGTACGTAGAGTTTTCTCAAGTGACAGATTTTCTATCTCTAAGATACGAATAATGCCTATAAAAAAAGCCCCTTGCGCATGGCACAAAGGGCTGCTTGTACATTTTAGCGGACTGATTTAGTGCATGACTTCAAACTTGCCGAGGATACGCTTGTTGCCTTTCACATCGAGCAGGCCTATCATGTAGATGCCTGTACTGAGATCGGTCACATTTATGTCATTACTGTTTTTCACCGTTGTAGTTTTTAGTTTATTGCCGAGTATGTCATATACCTCTACCGCAGCTATCTCACTCATCGTATTCTGATCTACGTGAGAGAGGTCGAGGAGGATACGGTCTGATGCCGGATTTGGGTATAGAGTAAATTGAGAGGTGGCTATTTCGTTGATACCTGAGCAAATAACCTGTGCAGTATCGCATTTAGTTACAACACCCCCGGAATAGTATGCGGTTACACAAATCCGTACTGCACTTGATGCAAAAGTATTATAACTCTGAAGATTCCTTATGGTAGTGTCTATGCCACCTGTAAACTGATAGATTGTAGAGTCAGCGTGTAATGTTGAATCGGTAATGTAGAAGCTGCAGACGCCTGAATGAATAGTAAATGATATCACCGGCTGCTGTATCACTACTGGCACTGTCACATTGACTACCACCATAGCTGTATCACACAGGGTAGGCACATGGATGTCGCAGACCTTGTAGTAGAAGGTGTCCAGTCCGGCGTAGTTGCTATCTAGCGGATGGTAGATAATGTTATTACAGCCCGATATAGTAGCCCATCCGGCAGACGCACCTATGATGCTATTGATACAGAGTGTATCGCCGACATTGTGATTCACATCATTGGCCAGTGCATGGATCGTCACCGTGCCCGGCTGCACCAGGCTGGCAGTATCATTGCCCGCTGTAGGCGGGATAGTAGCTGCTACGATATTGGTGATATGCACGCTATCGCAATGCGTACTCGTGCCGCTTACATTGGTCACTGTGAGGCAGACATAGTAGGTGCCGTTTGCAGTGTAGGTATGGTTAGGACTGGCAGACGTAGAGGTGGCAGTATTATCACCAAAGTTCCATGAGTAGGTCACAGGAGTGCCCGTAGTGCTATCGTGATAGGCCACGCTGCCGGAGGCTCCTGCAGTATAGCCAAAGTTTGCCACTGGTGTCGGAGGTGTCTTGCTCCAGCTCGCCGTCTTTGGATTGCCACTGGCATCATAGGTAAAGCTGATCACTGAGCCGTGTGCCTCCTTAGTGATATAGTTATAATTGTTTGTCAGGCTTAGGATAGGATTAGCAGGCAATGTAGCGCCGGTAGGCACATTGGTCCAGGAGGAGAAGCTGAAAAGCTTATACTCCAGCAGCGTAGCGCTGCTATCTATACGGTGCTCACGCAGGCAGTCGTAGGTGCCGAGCGGAGTGATCACTTTGCCCCATCCATCTATGGTGTCTTTATAGTTGGTCGTATTGGTAATGCGTACCTGATAGATAGAGGGCTGTCCGAAATCGCTGCCCGGACGCGTGACTTGGAAACCATATGTGCCCCTGAAATTTTGACCATATGTAGTCGTAAACTTATAACCGGTATCTGCCGGGCTGAAAGGGGTAAGCAGCACAGTACCGTTAAACACAGCCTGGCCTCCTACGTAGGAGAAGAGTGCAGATTGGTTTTTGGCAAAGATGTAAGTATTGTGATCTGCCGTCAGCGCTAGTGTTGCTCCCGGTACAGACGAGAGCTGAGTGCTCGTAGGTGTTTCATAATAGAGCGAATCAGGCACATTGTTTTGCAGCGTGTGAAAGTCATACACCTGGTTAGCGCCGCGGTTGCCAAAGTTCACAGCACCGGTCTGAGTATCTTTTTGCATCACATTCACCCAGCCTGCAGAGGCGATATCGGTAGTAGTGAACGTGATCTGCGCATGAGTGGCAGCTATACATAGGGACAAAGACAAAAGCGTAATGAGTCTTTTCATCTATTGGTATGGGGTTTTTTTTGTTAAGCTGCTAAAGGTAATAACTGCCAGGGATTCAGGCATTTTTTTTCACCGGGTGCCAGGCTCTTTTTTGTTAAATGTCATTTTGCTACGCTCATAGAGGCCATAGGCCACTACGACCAGCCCTATCCACATGAGGGGTAGTAGCGGTAGTGTGTATCGCTCCTCCAGCCCGCGGAAGACGTAGCACAAATAAAAGAAGTAGGCTCCGATCAGCCATCCCATCAGTAGCCTGACCACACGGTCGCGGCCATACGCGATCTGATAGATAAATGAAAGGCAGCACGCAATGTGCAATAATAGGAACAGGGCTCGTATAGCCTCCATCCACCACGCTCCTCGCCATGTATGCTGAAAGACCCACAAAGAGAGGTTGGAATGGAAAGCAGCAAGCCGGAATACCTTGAGCGGTACTCCTGCGTGATACCATAGTGGATGTGAGGATTTGATCTGCGCGGTGAATCTGTCAAAATCCTTGATCACTTCTTGTTCCGCGGCTGGTATAGTATCTGGCATCGCCACATCTTTGGGATATAGCCTGCGCTGCTCAGCTATCGACCAGCGGTATTTTACATATGCCGCTTTCAGTTGTTCCTTGCCGATATCCTGCTGCACAAAATCCGGGATCGTCATCAGTATACTATCTATATGGGCCATAGCTGTGTCGCCATGGATAGTAGCCTGCCACAGAGGCACCATAGATTCATGAAAGGTACGTCCCTCCATGCCAAATGAACTCGCGAATCTCCATATAGCCTGGTGCGCCGGCCGGAACTGAGAGTTGTTTTCTGGGTAGTAGATAGGATAGATGCCTACATACTTTCCAGCTATCTCACTACTGCGGTATGCCCACATAGTGAGTGGCAGCGCTACTATGAGGATATTGATCGCCATGAAGGCTGCTCTTCTCAGCCACGAGAGGTGACCGGAAGACCACCATATCATGAGCGGCAGCGCAGCGGCAAAGATCAATAGTACAGGACGCATAAGTCCTATATATCCCATGAGTACGGCGGCCATGAGATAGAAGATCAGCCCCCTGCGTCTATATGCCAGCAAAAGGAGAAACGCATATCCCGTCAGCAGGGCAGGAGTGATGCCTTCTGTCAGGCTATAGTACAGGAAGCCTATGGCGAAAGGCGTCAGCCCATACACTGCCTCGGTCACGATAGCCCATCCGGGCGGGAGCCCGCACAGTATCGCTACGCGATAGAGCAGAAAAACTGACAGCGCGAAGAGTAAGACCTGTATGTATCGGAAATATAATTGACCGCCTTCATAGCCCAGCAGGAGCATGAGCGCATACCTGAAGAGTCCATAGCCCGGCGTTCGGACAAAATAAGACTGTTTGCCCGGATTATTGTCATGCCACTCACCACCATGATAAAAATTTTCTGCGGGACGGAGATAGGCCGCATCATCAGGAGTAGATACCCAGTGGTAGGTGGGATCTGTTTTCGCGATATGCTGCTCGCGCTCCACCTGCTGCAGTGCCCTTAGATTGGCCTCATTGAATCCAATAGCTGCAAAGGCTGACATCACTGCTATGAGCAGCGCCAGTGGCGCATGATATCGTGCGATAAATGACAATATGGATTTCGATCGGGCAGCCGGCATCGGTCTAAAGATAAAAGACATCTCTCTGGTGACAACCTATCTGAAAAAAGAAATCCCCTCCGTTGCTGGAGGGGATTTCCCGATAGATCTGGTAGACAATATTACTTGTTTACTTTCTTAGCGAGCTCAGCGCCAGCCTTGAACTTAGCTACCTTTTTAGCCTTGATCTTGATCTCTTTGCCAGTACGTGGGTTGCGGCCAGTACGAGCAGCGCGCTTAGCTACTGAGAAAGTACCGAAGCCAACGAGGGTTACCTTGTTGCCTTTAGCCAGTGTAGATTCTACTGCGCCGATGACAGCGTCCAGAGCGTCTGCAGCCTGACCCTTAGTGATCTTCGCGTCTTTCGCGATCTTGTCTACGAGTTCTCCCTTATTCATTGTGTTTTTGTTTATAGGGGTTATTAATTGATTTACGGTGACGAAAGTATAAGTCTGCGCTTCACTTTCAAAGGTAGGATATGATACCTGCTGTGCATAAGTAGGCGCTGTATCCCGCACTATTACAGCGTTTTAGCGCAAAATGTTGATTGTCAGTAAAATAGCTCAAAACCGTTGGTATCATTAGGTTTGAAGGCCTGTTGATATTTCATATTAAATTGAGATATGATTGATCAACTTTGATAAATGCATCACTATCATTAGCTTTCATCACACAACATACATCTATGCGTCATCTCCTGCTTGCCTTCTTTGCGTCCTTTGTGCTGATCGGTACCGGCTGCAATCATAATAAGATACCATGCCCGACCTATGCTGACTCCACGCCGGAGAAAAAGAAGAAAGGCAAGCCGGGCTCACAGCAGCCAGAGATGCCAAAGTCATATAAAGCAAAGAGTGGTGTACTACCTACAGATGGTGGCGGCAAGCGCACCAAAGTGCCGCGATAATTTTAGCTGATCTTACTCCAGGTATTGTCCTTCGCCTCTGTCTCGAGGTATCTTCGTAGTCCTTGATTTTCCGGCAGGGCCAGATCAGGATCTGTATCTATCAGTGTGAATGCCTCCTGGCGGGCAGCATCGAGGATATGGACATCTTCAGAGAGGTCGGCTATACGCAGGTTCACAGCGCCACTCTGACGGGTACCATCCAGATCTCCCGGGCCGCGCAGCTTGAGGTCCTCTTCTGCTATGATAAAGCCATCATTGGTAGCGCAGAGTACATCTACGCGCTTTTTGGAGTCGGGGCTGAGTTTTGCGCCGGTCATCAGCACGCAATAGGACTGAGACGCGCCGCGCCCCACTCGTCCGCGCAGCTGGTGTAGCTGAGAGAGGCCAAAGCGCTCGGCATTCTCTACCACCATCACACTTGCGTTTGGCACGTTCACGCCTACTTCTATCACCGTGGTGGCTATCATGATCTGCGTCTCTCCTCTCACGAATCGCTGCATCTCATAGTCCTTGTCCTGTGGCTTCATTTTGCCGTGCACGATGCTGATCTGATAGTTTGGCTTTGGGAAAGCACGCGACAGGCTCTCGTATCCATCCATGAGGTTCTTGAGGTCAGACTCCTCAGAGTCTTCTATCATCGGGTAGACAAAGTATATCTGCCGCCCCTCCGCTATCTGCTCACGTACAAAGCCGAATACACGCAGCCTGTCACTATCGGTGCGATGTACGGTCCTTATTGCTTTGCGTCCCGGGGGTAGCTCGTCTATCACTGAGACATCCAGGTCACCATAGACTGTCATGGCCAGCGTACGCGGTATAGGCGTAGCTGTCATCACCAGCACATGAGGAGGCTTCACATTCTTAGCCCAGAGCTTTGACCGCTGCTCTACGCCAAAGCGGTGCTGCTCATCTATGACCACCATGCCGAGGTTTTTAAACTCAACTGTATTCTCGATCAGCGCATGAGTCCCGATCACGATATGGATGTTTCCCTCTTTGAGGTTATTAAGGATATAGTTGCGGGTCTTGCCCTTCACGCTGCCTGTGAGCAGGACTGCCTCCAGGTCCAATCCTTTGACCAGTGGCTCTATGCTGGCATAGTGCTGCTGTGCCAGAATCTCGGTAGGCGCCATGAGGCAGGCCTGGTAGCCATTGTCTATAGCCATGAGCATAGTGAGCAGTGCTACTATTGTCTTGCCACTACCCACATCTCCCTGCAGCAGGCGGTTCATCTGCTTGCCAGACAGGGTGTCGCGGCGTATATCGCGCAGCACCCGCTTCTGTGCATCAGTGAGAGAGAATGGGAGTTTCTCCTTATAGAACTTATCAAAGTAGTGATCGATCTTCTCCAGCAGGAAGCCGCGTACGGTATTGCTGCGATTCGCTTTCAGCTTCATCACTTTCAGCTGTATCTGAAAGAGCTCATCAAACTTGATACGAAATTGTGCATCTGCCAGTGCATGTTCACTCTTTGGGAAGTGAATATTGCGCATGGCATCGTAGCGCTTCATCAGCTTCTGCCGGCTGAGCACAGCCTCGGGCAGGTACTCCGGTATATCCCGCTCGCCTGACTGCTCCAGCATCTTCTGGCTCATCTTCAGGATAGCTCTCGAGTCTATAAATTTCTTCTTGGCCTTCTCCGTAGTAGGATACACAGGTTGTAATCCGGGAGCAGCATCTTTCTTATACTCACTGGCCAGCTCCATCTCCGGGTGCGGGATATTGTAGTCCCCGTTGAAATAGTTTGGCTTTCCAAAGAGGATGTATTCTACATTTGGTTTGAGCAGGCGCTCTATCCAGTTGGCCCCCTGAAACCATACCAGCTGTATCTCACCCGTACCATCTACAAATCCCGCCACGAGCCTCCTGCCGCGCCCTGTACCCACCATGTCAAAGTAGGTGATCTTGCCTCTCAGCTGGATATACTGGGTATTGAAATTGATATCCCGGATCTGGTGAATGACCGACCGGTCTACATAGCGGAAGGGATAGTAATACAGCAGGTCGCGGAATGTATCTATCTCAAACTCCTTGCGCATGACCTCGCCTTTGGCCGGGCCTACACCTTTGAGGTATTCTATAGGAGTATTGAGAAAAGTGGACATCACCCAAAAGTAAAAAAATACCTCCTCGCTCTGTGACAAAAGCTATCCACTACACCGGCGCAGGCCAAAAAAGAAACAGCCACTGCAGGGAGTGGCTGTTTTCGTGGTTGGGTTTAGAATGAATGTCTGATCGTAATGTCCGGATGCTATTTTTCAGCCTTACAAGTTTCTGCATTAAATCACAAGCTGCGACTCCACAAAAACTCAACAACATCTACAAAAATGAGGCAGCTAAAAGGTTTTAGCTCAACGACATTGATGGGATTTTTTCTGCGAAAGACTTCATTCTGTGGTTTTGGTAAGGTACTATTGTGTAGTGGCAAAAAAGGAGGCACATAATGCACAAGTACTGGCTGAGGCGCTCGCATTAAAGCAGCGCTCCATCATGGATTTTGGCCAGGCCATAGATAGTTTCCGCCAGCGACTGCTGAAGGGGGATATCGTCTCTGCCAAAAAGCTCGATGTGCTCTCCCTGGGCTATCTCTTTGCCTGCGGCCAATACCGCGACTGCTACCAAAAGGCCACTGAGCTGTATAGCTACTTCAGCAAAAAGAAAGATGCTGAGTATATGGGCCATGCGCTGTACTATATCGCACGCTCCAGGATATTTCTCGGGGAGACGGACGGTGTGCTGCAGCAGCTGCTATCCAGTATAGAGCTGCTATCACAGGCAGGTGAGGCTGAGACGGCGCTCACTGCGGAGCATGCCTTGTCCGATCTGTTTTATAGCATGGGATTCTTTGATCAGGCGCTGGCCATACTCTATCGCCACCTGCATATAGCGCGTGGCAGGAAGGAGTCCGTCGGCGAGCTGATCCTGAGCAGCAAGATAGCTGCCGTCCTGCGCGAAACCAATCAATGGGAGCAGAGTGCCCAGGTGCTGGATGGACTGAAGCCACTGGTCGACTCCGGCCTCGTGCCGATGCCTTTCCCCATATCGTACTGGCGGGAGTGGGCTGACCTGTACCTGAAACAAGGCCACCCCGCAAAAGCGCTGGAGATCTACGAAAAGTATTTTGCGCAGGGACTATCTGCCTACAAACATGCCGAACTCTATGGCATGTCCATACATGCCCGGTGCCTGCTGGCGCTAAAGAAATATAAGGAAGCCACTGATGTCGGAGAGCGCTATGTGGTAGCATCCAAAGCGTCCGGTATGCCTGTGCAGCTGCTGGGTGCTTATAAACTACAGATCGATATAGCCTTTGCTAAAAAGGATATGGCCGATGCACTCAAAAAACTAAAACTCATGAGTACCCTGGCACCAGCATCTCTGGGGCCTAAGCATGAGCTGCTGTATGAGCGCTGTGCCGCTACCTGCTGCGAGGCGGCTGATGATATCCCGGCAGCTATGCAGCACTACAAGCGCTGCCTGGAGCTGGAGCATGACATACAGCGGCGCGACGGAGATATCAAGCTGAAGGCGCTGTACCAGCTATCTCAGGAAGAGTTTAAAAACGATGAACTGAGGGAAATCAAAAATCAACTGCAGATGAAACGGGACGAACTGGAGATATCTGCCATCTACCTGAAGCAGCACCAGACCATGCTGTCAGAGCTGGATGACTTTATGAAAGAGCTGCGTGAAGACAACAAGCGCAAGCGGAATATCTTCAAAGAAGTGCACAACAAGATAAAGGCGCTCCAGCTCTATGAAACCGATAAGCGCAATATAGAAGACAAGATCAACTCTGAGCAGCAGCAGTACATGGTACAGGTCAAGGCGAAATATCCTGGCCTGAGCAATACCGAGGCGCGCATCTGCTCCCTGCTACGCTCTGGCCTCAGCTCAAAGGAGATCGCCGCCCTGCTCATCATAGACCCGCACACCGTAGAGCAGCACCGCTACCGTATCCGCAGGAAGCTCAGCATCCAGAAAGGTGATGACCTGATGCTGGTGCTGAATCAGGTGTAGGTCATGCTTCCCTTTGGATGATATTAAAACAAAAACAGCCCCTCAGAGATGAGGGGCTGTTCATTATCTATTTCGAACGAAATTATGCTACTGCAGCGGCAGCTTTAGCGCGGATGATATTCAGGGCGCCACCGGCCTTGAACCATTCGATCTGCTGCTCGTTGTAGGTATGGTTTACTTTGATCTCGTCCTTAGTGCCATCCTTGTGGTTCAGCACTACGGTGAGCTGCTGGCCTGGAGCGAATGAGGTCAGACCGAGGATATCGATGCTGTCATCTTCCTGGATCTTGTTGTAGTCATTCTTATCGGCGAAAGTCAGGCCGAGCATACCTTGCTTCTTCAGGTTGGTCTCATGGATACGTGCGAAAGACTTCACGAGGATAGCGCGTACACCCAGGTGGCGTGGCTCCATAGCTGCGTGCTCGCGGCTTGATCCTTCACCATAGTTCTCATCACCTACTACGATAGAGCCGAGGCCTGCAGCCTTGTAGGCGCGCTGTACCTTTGGCACTTCATCATACGCGCCTGTCATTTCATTCTTCACAGAGTTTGTTTTCTCGTTAAAGAAGTTGGTAGCGCCGATGAGCATGTTGTTAGAGATATTATCCAGGTGGCCACGGTATTTCAGCCATGGACCAGCCATAGAGATATGGTCAGTAGTACACTTGCCTTTGGCCTTGATCAGGAGCTTGAGGCCCTTGATATCAGTACCCTCCCATGGAGCGAAAGAGTAGAGCAACTGCAGACGGTCAGACTCTGGGTTGACCACTACATTGATACCGCTGCCATCAGCAGCTGGTGCCTGGTAGCCCGGATCATCTACTGCGAAGCCCTTGGTAGGGAGCTCGTAGCCAGATGGTGGATCGAGCTTCACGGTTTCACCGTTCTCATTCACCAGTGTATCGGTGAGCGGGTTGAAGGTCAGATCACCTGCGATAGCCAGTGCTGTGGTCAGCTCAGGAGAGGCTACGAAGGCATAAGTATTAGGGTTGCCGTCCTGACGGGCAGCAAAGTTACGGTTGAAGGAGTGAACGATGGTGTTCTTCTCTTTCTTATCGGCACCTGCGCGGGCCCACATACCAATACAAGGTCCGCAGGCGTTAGCAAATAATTCAGCACCAATTTTGTTGAAGATTT
>CAZNDJ010000092.1:0-13638 GCA_964571705.1 uncultured Chitinophagaceae bacterium | reverse complement strand
TGTGCCGATGCGACAACGGTGGTAGAGAAGCGGCGCGACGGCAAATTGAGTTTCACCGAGCGCATCGGACTATGGCTGCACCTCTGGTACTGCAGGCTCTGCAAGGCTTTCTTTCACCAGTCAGCTGTCCTGGACCGTAGCTATCGCCATCTGGCGCAGCGCGTAGACGATGGCCAGCAATCCTATCCACTCGACCCTTCCCGCAAAGAAAAAATGAAGGCTGCCTTTCAGGAGGAGCTTCAGAAGTAAGTTGTACTATCAAGAAATTTTATTGATGCCATTGCTTTAGAGTGATGGCATTTTGCATTAAAGGCGGATGCCTTTTTAATGCGGCGATACTTGCCGGATCTTATACACTCTCATGCTGATGGCATACCTTCTCATCGCATGCCTGCCCCGCCCGCTCTGTTTCCAGTGTAGCATGATGGATGCTGATATGCTCCAGCTCGTGCCGTAGATCATGCTTCAGCTTCGCCTCCTGCTCCGGCGTGATACCGTTTTCCAGTACGATGTGTGCTGTCAGCGCATTCATAGTAGTGCTGATGGCCCACACGTGTACATGATGCACATCTATCACGCCTTTTGCCTTGCGTATCATGTGCTTCACCTCCTCCACACGGATCGTATCAGGCACACCATCCAGTGAGAGGCGCAGGCTGTCTTTTAGCAGGCTCCAGGTGCTGAAGAGTATCACCACTGCCACACCTATACTCAGTATGGCATCTACCAGGTACCACTGCGTGAAGTAGATGATCACACCGCCTATCACCAGTGCCAGTGATACCAGTGCATCTGCAGCCATGTGCAGGTAGGCACTCTTTACATTCAGGTCCTTATCTTTGTCACGCAGGAAGAGCAGCGCTGTACCTCCATTGATCAGGATGCCTATGCCTGCTATGGCAGAGATGGTCACACCCGGCAGCGGCTCCGGGTGAAAGAAGCGCTGCACCGCCTCATAGCAGATAGCCCCTATCGCCACCAGCAGCACCACACTATTGAAGAGTGCTACGAGGATGGAGGTCTTGCGGTAGCCATAGGTATATTGATCAGAGGCCTGCACCTTGGCCAGGCGAAAGGCCAGTAGCGCCAGCGCCAGTGTAGCCACATCAGCCAGGTTGTGCCCCGCATCACTGAGCAGGGACAGGGAGTGGATATAGAGGCCCGCCACAGCCTCTGCTATCACAAAGGAGATATTGAGCACGATGCCGATCACAAATGCCCGGCTCACATGCTTCAGCTCTACCACATGGTGGTGGTCATGATGATCGTGGCTATGTGAGTGGTCGTGGCCCATCAGAAGATATCATTGAGGTCGCGCACGCCTATATGGCGCTTGATAGTAAAGCCTTCCGCAAATTTCACACCAAGCGGCACGCCAAAATGCACCGCACGGCTACGCACAAACTCGAGGAACTCCTGTGAGGAAATAAAGGTAGCAGCCTCTTTTGAGTCTGGATTATAAAACTGAGACTTATACGCCATGATCGCCTCCAGCTTCTGGTCAAAATAAGGAGTGACATCCACAGCAAAAGAAGGTGTGATGTCCAGCGACTGGATGTAGTGGTAAACAGCCTTAGGCCTCCACGCTCGCTGAGGTACACCATCAAGGTCTGTCTGTACCTTAGATAGCCCGGAGAGAAACGAAGCATCCTCTACCAGCTGAGCAGCGCGCGCATGATCAGGATGCCTGTCGTGTACTGCATTGGCCAGGATGATATCCGGCTGGTACTTGCGTATATATTTTATGAGCGCTAACTGATGCTCTTTGTCATTCTGAAAGAAGCCATCTGCGAAACCGGCATTGTCCCGCACAGTTATCCCTAGCACTTTTGCTGCATCGGCAGCCTCCTGGCGGCGTATCTCGCCTGTGCCACGTGTGCCGAGTTCTCCCTCGGTCAGGTCCAGCAGGCCTACCTTTGATCCGCGTGCGATCTGCGCCAGAAGCGTACCTGCACAGCTCAGCTCTACATCATCAGGGTGCGCACCTATGGCCAGGATATCCAGTTTCATTTACTCTGTTTTCTTTCGCCCGAAGATATGCAAAACCATCAAGGCTATCGTTGTCATACTTTTAACTGAACCCTACACCCCAAACTGCCGGAGGTGATGATCAAAGTGCTTATACAGCAGGTCCGACCATTGCTTCTTGGTTAGCCGGCCAAACATAGGATGCGGATGCAGTTTAGACTCTTCGCGCTCCTCCAGTATGTCCATCATCTTGCATAGAAACTCCAGCTCCGTGTAGAAGTCCCTCGCCTTTGTTCCTTCTTGTTTCTGATCGAGCTCCGGCGCGGTCTTCTCACCTTTGGGCCAGACAGGCAGCACATATACTGCCATCGGAAACATGATCTTACTCGTATAGAAGTTAGACTTGTCTTCCGCAGGCTTCATACCGAGGGCTATTTTATGCGCATCATTCATATGCGCCAGCATCTGGTTCACTTTCATAGATCCCCATTTTGCAGGTGTGTCAGGTGTTAGCTTTTCCAACCTGCCCTGTATCTCCTTTTTGCCCTCTGCTGTGAGTGTATTATTCATACCGTGAAAATAATGAAATCGGGAAACCGCAATATCATGAGTATAAATACATTGTTGCCAATAGAGACAGGAAAGGTTTGTATTCCTATGTCTCTATGTCTCTATGTTTCTATGCGGTTCAAACTGTATTTTGCATTCATTCTTTCTCCGCACTATGCCTCTCTCGGTACCTCTATGCGGAAGGTCGTACCCTTGCCCACCTCAGAGTGCTTCACATAGATCTTGCCTTTGTGGTATGACTCCACGATACGCTTCGTCAGTGAGAGGCCCAGTCCCCAGCCGCGCCGCTTGGTGCTAAAGCCCGGCTCGAAGATCGTCTTCTGGTTATTGCGTGGTATGCCACAGCCGCTGTCTGTCACGTCTATGTACACCCACTTGCTATCGCCGGTCGCTGTGGTGCGGATACTGCCAGCCCCCTCCATGGCATCCAGCGCATTCTTGTATAGATTTTCTACTACCCAGTCAAAGAGTTGCGTATTGATCGCAAAGGTCAGGTCATCGCGATCCACCTCCAGGGTAAAGGTCACTTCCTTGGACGAGCGCCTGCGCATATAGTCTACATTGCGCTGCAGCGTATCTTTTACATTCTCAGGCTTGAGCTGCGGCACAGAGCCTATCTTGGAGAAGCGGTCCGCTACCAGCGTGAGGCGCTCCACATCATGCTCCATCTCTGAGAGAGCGCTATTTTCATTCAGCCCTGGCTCTGTCTCGCGCAGGTATTCTATCCACGCACCGAGAGAGGAGATAGGCGTGCCGAGCTGGTGTGCGGTCTCTTTGGCCATGCCCACCCACACCATGTTCTGCTCCGCATGCCGCGAACTGCTGAAGGCGAAATAAGAGAACACCAGAAACAAACTGAAGACACCCAGCTGTATATATGGGAATACGCGCAGCTGCTTCAGCACCGTAGAGTCATCATAGTAGATAAACTTTTTGCCGCCATCACCCAGGTCTACCTCTATCCGCTCATGGCGCAGGCTCATGTCTGCTATCAGCTCCTGCACACGTTCCGGCTTGCGGATCTCGGCAGAGTCTATATTGCCAAAGGCTATCACTCTATTGGCAGGATCGGCCATGATCACCGGTGCAGATGCCGTATTGATCACCACCTCTGTGATAAAGGATGAGAGGATATCATTCAGCGTATTCTTAAGCTCGCGGAAGAGGTTAGAATCCTTGTAGTAGATATAATTCTTCTTCGCCCCAAAGGCTACGATGATAGGAGGGTAGTTGTGAAAGACCTCAAACTGCTTGTCATTGATATTGAGCCTTGACTTTTCGCCTACTATCTCAAAGTTACGGTACATGAGCAGCTTGCCATCTTCATCCGTCAGGGCTACGGGTATATCCGTATTGCCGGTGATGATCTGGCTGAAGAATGCCAGCTCCTCGCCATCCTCTATCCGTGGGTCGGAGAGCAGCTTGGTAGCCTGAGACCACACGTCAGCTTTTTTGCGCTCGTCAGTAGCCAGCCGCTCAAAGAGGTCCTTGGTATAGCGCACCAGCCGGGCGCGGCTGCTGATAGCTGAGGCCCAGAGTTGCGCCTTGCGCTTTTCCTCCTTGGCCATCTTATTAGTGAGATAGTTGGTGTAAATGGTCGTGAAAAGCCCTATACCCACCGCTATCAGCAGCAGGATCAGCTTCAGGCTAGACCGTCTTTGATAAATATCCATACGTGAAACAAACGCCCCTCCGGCCAAAGTATTGCCAGCGGCTACTGAGTGGGAAGTTAAAGATTTTAAAGGAACCGCTATGAGGTATTGCTATAAACAGCAACGCCCTCATCAGGAGGGCGTCACTATTGATATGGATAAGCTGATGTCTTATTTCACTACCTGCATCTTCACTGTGTGATGGAGGTTGCCTGATTGTATTTGTACGAAGTACAGCGCCGGGCTCAGCGCAGCATCACTGATCTCAATATGCGTAGCAGAGATGTCACGGCGGTACACCTCCTGGCCATAGATGTCATAGATAGCGAGTGCGGTATTATTGTACTCCTGCACATCTACGGCAAAGCTACCATGGTTTGGCACCGGATACAGGCGGATGGCATTCATAGATGCTATATCCTGTATGCCTACACCTGTCACTGTATACGCAGCAGATGGAGTCGCACAGCCATCAGCATCTGCTACTACCACGATATAGTTGCCATTGGCACTGGCAGTGATAGACTGTGTAGTATCTGCCGGCATAGGAATATTATTAAACAGCCACTGATAGTGCGCTGCTGTAGTAGACGTGAGGGTTAAACCCGACTGGCTGATCACCGGTACGGCGGGAGAGCTGATAGATACCACTGCCCCACCAAATAGTGCTGCACTGCAGCCATAGTTGTTTGTAGCGGTCACATTGTATCCTGCCGATTGTGTAGCATAGATAGTAGTACCCGTCTGGCCGGTGCTCCATGTATAGGTATCGCCACCGCTAGCAGTGAGCAGCACAGAGTCGCCCGCGCAAGCATGTATATTGCCCGATGGTACGATAGATGGAGAAGGCATAGGTCCTACTGCCATCGTGATGCTATTGCTGGTCACGGTGCGTGGACTGGCGCAGCTCAGGGATGAGGTCAGCACGCAGCTCACTACTGCGCCATCTGTCAGGCTGGCTGTCGCAAAAGTGCTGCCCGTACCCGAGGGCGTACTGCCTACCAGCCACTGATATGCTGGTGAGCCACCCCCACCGCTGATCGTAGCAGTAAAGGAAGCAGTACTACCGGCACAGATAGTATCATGCGCAGCACTGATGCTGATGGTAGGTGTCACCGCACCACTGGTGCTGATGGTGAAAGTGCTGGAGGTCACAGACACAGGAGAGACACATGCTGCATTGGAGCCCATCGTACATGCTACGGTGGTGGTACCTGAGACAGATGGTATCACCAGTGTCGGGCTGTTGTTGCCGATTTGGTTGCCATTCACCACCCAGCTAAATGTAGGAGTGGTGCCACCATTAGTGATCGTAGCGCGTATCGTATCCGGCGATCCGGTACATAAAGTACTGGTACCATTGAGAGCGATGGTCGGCGCCACAGGAGCTGAGATAGTCACTACTATGGTGCGTGAGGTGGCGGTAGCCGGAGATACACAGGTGCCAGATGGGGTCATTACGCAGGTGATATTATGTGTGCCTGCCGCGAGTGAGGAGGTGCTCAGCGTAGCAGTGGTACCGATCGGAGTCGTCCCGTCTTTCCACACATAGGCAGGTGTCGCGCCACCATTAGTAGGCGTAGCGGTAAAGGTGATAGAGGTACCTGCACAGGCGCTGGTAGCCGAGGCCGATACACTCACGGAGTCTGTCACAGACGGATTGACCGTCACTGTGATAGCACGTGAGGTAGCGGTAGCCGGAGATACGCAGCCGCCTGATGGCGTCATCACGCAGGTGATAGAGTGCGTACCTGCAGTGAGTGCAGAGGTGGTCAGTGTCGCACCGGTGCCAATATTGGTAGCGCCGTCCTTCCACTGATAGGTGGGCGCAGCCCCGCCATTGAATGGCGTAGCAGTGAATGTCACGGACGTGCCTGCGCACAGGCTGGTAGCAGAGGCTGAGATCTGTACAGAGTCTGTACCGGTAGCATTGACAGTCACTACTATCGTACGCGAAGTGGCTGTAGCCGGAGATACGCAGGTGCCGGATGGCGTCATGACGCAGGTGATATTATGTGTGCCCGCTGCCAGTGAGCTGGTAGTCAGTGTCGCGGTAGTACCGATATTGGTCGTACCATCTTTCCACACATAGGCAGGTGTCGCGCCGCCATTGGTAGGTGTAGCTGTGAATGTGATCGAAGTGCCCGCGCAAACCGAGGTAGCCGAGGCTGATACACTCACAGAGTCCGTCACAGAGGCGGTGACCGTCAGTGTCACTGCATTGGACGTAGAGGTAGCAGGAGACACACAGGTACCTGATGGCGTCATGACGCAGGTGATGGTGTGACTGCCTGCAGTCAGTGATGAGGTGGTCAGTGTAGCACCTGTACCGATATTGGTCGCCCCATCTTTCCACTGGTAGGCAGGCGTAGCGCCACCATTATATGGAGTAGCGGTGAAGGTCACAGATGTACCCGCACAGAAGCTGGTGGCAGATGCACCTATGCGTACAGAGTCTACAGTCGGAGCATTGACCACGAGGCTGATCGCAGCAGAGGTAGCAGGGTTGCCTGTCACACCTGTCAGGTTTGAGGTCATCACGCAGGTGATGGAGTGAGTGCCTGCGGCAAGGGCCGAGGTAGTCAGCGTAGCGCCTGTACCTATGGCCGTAGCGCCATCCAGCCACTGATAGGTCGGAGCAGTACCACCATTGGTAGGCGTAGCAGTGAATGTCACAGACGTACCCTGACAGGTAGGGTTCGTGCCCGCTGTCTCAGAGATAGATACTGAGGCTACTACTGGTGCTACATACTCAGTGATGGTCACCGAGCTGGCAGCCTGCCATTTATCTCCATTGTCATCATTACTATTGTTGTTTACCGCATTGAGGATACCATAGATTTTTACAGACCCTGTACCAGCTACCGGAGCAGTCCATGGTATGGAGATAGTGTACACCGTGCCCGTACCACCTGTGCCACTGGCGGGAGATAGACGTACATTATGCTGTATATACTTCAGGGTCGTGGTCCCGCTCTGCTGGGTACCTGTAGGCAGTGTACCCCAGGTGCCACCGGTGACGGCGTTAGTCGTACCAGCATTGGTCAGCTTGGTCACACATAGCTGAAAGCCATATTTGGACAAATTTGTAGTACCTGTATTGTTGGTAGCATTGATCTTCACTGTATAGGCTACCCCAGGGCGGTACACAGTGACCGGTGATCCGGCAGAGTCGAGCTCTACTGTGGTACCCAGACCAGTCTGAGCGGAGCCATGGCAGCTGTTGCATCCTGTGGTACCACTGGCACCAGTCCGGTTTGAACTATAGCCGCCAGCGTTGCTCAGGAGAAGAGTCATCGCTGCTATACCAAACAGGCCGAGAATAAATTTATTTCTCATTAGAAAATGGGTTATATGTTTTTATAAAAACTTGAAAGTCAGTTGTAATTTATCTAAGATGTCTAAACAATCAAAGAAAAACAGAGACGACATTGTTATTTAACAAAGCCCCTGACAGTTGGTAGTGTTTAAGCCTCAGCATCGGCCTCCTGCCCCCGCTGACGTATAGAATGGTGATAGTAGATAGCGGCATTGATCTCATAGCCTATGAGTAGCACAAAGGCGTTAATGTTTAGCCAGATCAGGATGATCATCACAGTGCCTATCGAGCCATAGAGCTTGCCATACCGGGAGAAGTGGCTCAGGTAGTACGAAAAGCCTACTGAAGCTACGATAGACAGGACTGTGGCAATGGTAGATCCGGTCGAGATAAAGCGGTACTTCTTCTTGGTAGCAGGACCATAGTAATAGATCAGGGAGATAGAGAAGAAGAAGAGTAATACGATAGTGACAAAGCGGACAAAGGTGAAGAGGAACTTCGTGAACTTGTCATGTATATGCAGCAGGTCAAAGACCCAGGTCAGCAGGTTCTGCCCCACTACTACAAAGATGAAGGAGAAGATCATCAGCGCTACCAGCAGCAGCGATATCTGTATGGCTATGAAGCGTGTCTTGAGCGGATTGCGGCGTACGTAGTGGTCATAGCCTTTGTCAAAGGAATGCATCATGGTGACCACCCCATTGCTGGTGAGGAAGAGGGTGAGCACAAAGGTACCTGTCAGGAGGCTGGGCCGCCTGCTGCTTACTTCCTTCAGGATGGGGCCTACGAAGTTCCAGAGGAATTTGAATACATCTGGGCTGGGCGCTACGCTACGCAGGAGGTTCTGTATATAGTCATCTATGCCCACCTTGCCATAAAACTGGAAGATGAACGGCACCAGCGTGAGGATAAAGAGGATAGCCGGGAAGAGCGACAGGAAGAAACTAAAGGCGATAGCCCTTGCCCTCAGGTTCAGCGAGTTCTTGCGTATCTCAAAGATGAAGAACTTGTACACGTCTGCCACAGCCACGCCATCGAGGCCGGGCAGGCTCACGGTTTTAAACCACAGGTCCCACTCCTCCAGGTGAGGATTCTTGTCCACCAGCTTTTTCCATAGCTTTATCATCGGCGGCAAATATAACCCTTAAGGCCAAATATCATTTTCCGGCAAAGTGGGGGGCCAGCTGGTCCACGAGATACTGTGGTGCATGGATCATTTTGCGCGTCTGCGCGTCTACGAATACGAGCTGCGTATCGGCCTCATTGATCAGCGTGCCGGCCTCATTGTACACCTCGTAGCTGAAGTGCATGAAGCGGTCTGGCATGCGCGTGAGTGTGGTCCGCACGGTGATCAGCTCGTCATACGTAGCCGGGCCGATGTATTTGATATTCATCCGTGTGATGGGCAGCATGACACCAGCCAGCTCCAGCTCACGATAGGGCAGGCCCAGAGAGCGGATAGCCTCGGAGCGGGTCTCCTCATAGTAGCGGGCATAGTTGCCATAGTAGACGTAGCCCATCTGGTCTGTATCGGCGTAGCGTACCCTGATCTGGTGCGAGTGTATATACATGACAGATAAAGATATAATTATTCACTATTAGCTATATTCGCTCTGATGCAATTTACCGCCAGAGACATAGCTGCGCTGCTCGGAGGCCGCCTCGAGGGCAATCCTGACCAGGCAGTCACGACCATAGCCAAAATAGAGGAGGCGCATGGCGCTGCCCTTTCCTTCATAGCCAATCCCAAGTATGAGCAATATGCACAGACCGCCCCGGCAGGCATCCTGCTCATAGGCGAGTCACTCGCCATCAGCAATGACAAGGTAGGTGCCATCATCCGTGTCAAAGATCCTTATGCGGCCTTCACCACGCTGCTGGAGCTGTACCAGCAGGTCATGGCCTCCGGCCAAAAGCAAGGCATCCAGCAGCCCTCTCATATCGGCCAGAATAGCAAGCATGGTGATGGCCTCTTCCTTGGTGCTTTCGCCTACATAGGAGACAATGTGACCATCGGTGCCAACGTCCGCATCTATCCATCGGCCTTCATCGGAGACGGTGTGACCATCGGAGATAATACTACGATCCACGCTGGCGCGAAAGTCTATGAAGGCTGCCGCATCGGAAAGGACTGCACCATCCATGCAGGTGTGGTGATAGGCGGCGATGGTTTTGGCTTTGCACCGCTGGCAGATGGGACTTTCAAAAAGGTACCGCAGCTCGGCATCGTAGCGATAGGTGACCGTGTAGAGATAGGTGCCAATACCGTGATAGACCGTGCCACCATGGGAGCGACCGTAGTACATGACGGCGTGAAGCTGGACAACCTCATCCACATAGCACACAATGTAGAACTAGGAGACAATACCGTGATAGCCGCGCAGACCGGCATCTCCGGCAGCACCCGTATAGGCCGTCAAGTCATGATAGGCGGCCAGGTGGGCATCGTAGGCCACATCCGCATAGCAGATGGCGTCAAGATCAATGCCCAGAGCGGCGTATCAAAGTCTATCGAGACCGAAGGCCGCGCTGTGACCGGCTCTCCGGCTGGCGACTTCCGCGAGCACTACAAGGGCCTCGCGCATATCAAGCTCATCCCCGAGCTGATGAAGCGGATAGCAGAACTGGAGAAGAAGCTGGGGTAAAGGCGCATTGCTCTATGACTAAATGGAAGAACACTATGTATCGTACGATCTATATCTGTATTTTGCTTGTGATACTAAGTGCTTGTAGCATTTCTAAACAGCAATTCCGCGCTAATCAAACACCTACTAAAACAACCACTGGTGACTTACTGCTCAGCAGTCGCGTGTACATAAGTTCCTTAGGTGAGAGCTATCTGTCAGTTTCGTGCAGCAATGTTTTTGATACCGTAATAAGAAGTGATTTTGCCTCCCTAAATAAGTTCATTGAGTTATTAAGTACGGCACCCTATTTAAAAGAGCTTCAATTTTCTGGCCTCACCATAGATCGTTTCCCCCAAGCCATTTCCGGATTATCACATTTAGAAAGGCTAACTGTCAGTGCAGGTAGTATCAATGTAATTGACCTCACAAAGCTGGATCACCTAAAGAAACTAGAAGTAAGCATATATCCTCCTCATAAGATACCAGGAATCTTTTCCGGTCTGCCACGCTCACTAAATGAACTATCTATAAACGGTGTAATACTAGATAGTATACCAGACGGAATAAGTTCATTGACACAAATAAAAGCTATCGAACTTATCAGATGCGGTTATATCAATCATATTTCTAATCAATTTTACAGGCTTGATAGCCTGCAATATATTGGTTATAGTCACACTACGCTTCCGTTAACCACAGAGGAGATCAAGCAACATTTCGGAAGGAGAATCACTCTTTTTTAAATAAGGCATTGCTCATTATGGTTGACGAATCACTCAGGTAAAGATTGTACATCATAGCTTCTCCAGCCTATACTTCCTCACCCTGTTGATGCTGAGGATGTAGACGCCTGCAGCGAGGTTGGCGGGTGGGGCTACTTCCCATACGTTATTGCGATAGGTGATGGTCTGGGTGGATCCGGTCCATACTTTCTGGCCGGAGATGTCGTAGAGTTCTACGCTGTTCACGCTGTCTCGGATGAGGTCTGTGACCACGATGGTGAAGGTGCCTGTGAAGGGATTTGGGAAGATGCGGGTGCTATTGATATAGGTGAGCGTATCCTGCGGGTAGAGGGCTTTCAGCCTGTCATAGGCCAGACCGAAGTCTGGTATGCCGTAGCCGTAGTCCGCATCAGGATGTGTGTATTGCGTACAGGTTTGCCGGACTTTATCTATGAGTGTCATATTAGGCACTGACGGGAAGGCCTGCCGCAGGCACGCAAATGCACCTGCCATGATGGGCCCGGAGAAAGAGGTGCCATAGTTTGAGATGATGGTATTGGACGGGCTGGATAGTGAGGCAGGTGAGCCCTGTGCACAGACGTCTGGTTTGACCTGGCCGGAGGCATTTGGCCCGCGGCTGCTAAAGGCTGCAATCTGTGCCGATGGGGTCACTGCGCCTACTGTCACGCCGCTGTCTGCATCGCCGGGAGTGGCTATGTAGTGCCAGGTATCGTCGCCTTCATTGCCTGCGCTGTTTACTACTATGATGCCTTTGGAGGCGGCTGTATTCACGGCACGTGCTATGGGTGTAGTGTGGCCTGTCATATCTGCATAGGTGTGACTATCAGCGGAGTCTGACTGATCAAAGGTGGTATAGCCCAGCGAGGTGGAAAACACATCTGCGCCCATGCTATCCGCCCGCTCTGCTGCAGCGGCCCAGTAGTACTCCTCTGCGATGGTCTCGGAGCGGTTGTCCTCCGTCTGGAAGAGCATGAAGCTGGCATTGGGTGCGGTGCCTACCAGCTTGTAGGGTACATTGGCTGCTATGCAGGAGAAGGTCTCCTCGCCATGCGGATTGGCGCGTGGCACGCCATATACCTCAGAGGTGTCAAAGACAAAGTTCCAAGTGTAGAGCAGGCGTCCCTCATCGAAGACTTTGCGGAGGTAGCTCACTTTATCTGCATAGAGGAAGCCGGCATCCATCACCGCTACGATCACACTATCACCCCAGAAGCCGAGGCCATGCAGACGGTCGAGGTGCAGCATAGTGGTTTGACGCGTAGCAGCTCCGTAGAAGGTGCTGTCTGTGGTGGGCGTGGCTTTCAAAATATTGACTGGGTCCAGTGCCTTTTGCCTCGTGCCGGATGCACCGGTGCTGAGTATGCGTACGCCTGTCACGAATGGCAGGGCCCTGAGCTGTGCGATCACTGCCGGGTCCTCGGTGCGTATGAGGAGGCCATTGGTCCAACGGAGTGTAGCGGCTATGCGGCAGAGTGGCACTATCTGGTCCGTATAGGCTGCTGAGACGGGCAGGTCATCTGCTGCTATAGCGATATGCTGTGCCCTGCGGCGCTCCAGCGCCCGTGGCGAGAGAAATGCCTCCGGATGGTCTATGGTATAGGGACTGCCACTCTTGTCACGCAGCTGTACGTAGCAGGTATAGGTCTGCGCAGATAGCACATGCGGCAGCGCCAAAAGTAAGGGGAGCAGAGCTAAGATCCATGAACGCAGAAGACCATTTACCATAGCATAAATGTCGGCAATATGAGTGATATGAAATGCTAAAAAATGCCAGTGTCAATTGCCGTAGGCATGGAGCCTCCAGCGGATGCGGAAGCCTGTCGCCTTATTGGGTGCAGACCAGGAGGAGGTTACATCCTGCTTATTGATCACTTCCCACTCCTTGTACATGAGGCCTACATGCAGGGCGTAGGTCTCGCGGCTGAGCTTCTTATTGATGAGGTTCTCCTCGCTGACCTCTGTGACCACCAGCGCCGAGTCAAAGCCGAGGCCATTGATGGCTTTAGGGCTATTGACATCAGAGTAGGTGTAGGTCCAGCCGGCGTAGGTCTGGTAGATGTCTGAGGTAGTATCAGAGGCGGGCAGGTAGCTATTGCCCCTCCAGGTGATGCCATTGACAGGGGGGAAGACCAGCTTGATAAAGTGCAGGTCGTCCTCTACTTTCTCATAGCTATTGCGCGTGCGGAAGCAGTACCAGGCACGGTCTACCACATTCAGCGGGCTGGTGGTGTCATAGCGCTTGCTCACCTCTATACGGTAGGCTACATTGCCCAGATTGTCATAAAAGGTATCGGATATCAGCTCCTGCAGCTGGTAGTGCACCGTATCTACGGCCTGCACCGGGTCTGAGTAGGAATAGGTGACCGAGTCTACATCATAGAGCAGGTAGTGGCCCACATGCAGCGGAGCATAGTCATAGAGCATGGGGGAGAGCGTCATTTTGTCCGTGTCCTGTTTGCATCCGGCCAGGGCCAGCAGGGCGGCTATGAGAAGGCTGTACGAGACTCTTTTGATCATCCTATAGTTTCTGGTGACTAAAGTTATAAATAAATCGCAATTGAGCCATAGCGCTTTGCAATGGTCTCCAACTGTGATACGTGCTATAGGGAAAGATAGTTTAGCGGAGACAAGACACTACTTGTCAGCCTCTATCTGGAAGCTGGAGAAGATATTGCCTCCGCCTATCACGTCGTCCCCCTCATAGAAGACGGCGCTCTGGCCCGGCGCGATGGCAGACACCTCATGCATAAACTCGACCT
>CAZNDJ010000091.1:0-13932 GCA_964571705.1 uncultured Chitinophagaceae bacterium | reverse complement strand
TGGTATAGATATGAGCCGGATGTATGACTTTATCGCCTTCCGCGCGCTGATAGGCCTGATCAAGGATCATGGCAAAGAGGCCCTGCTGCAGGAGGTGTATGAGAAGTGCAAAGCAGCTGATGAAAATCTGCCGGCAATACCGGTCAACCATGTGAAGGAGCTCTACGATATGTACACTGATGAGGAGATCTCTGCCAAGATATCTGAGATCGTGCGTCCTAAGCACATCAAGGCAGAGGTGCAGGTCATCTTCCAGACGGTAGAGAACCTGCATAAGGCCTGCCCGAAGAACCTGGGCGACTGGTACTTCACCGGAGACTATCCTACGCCGGGCGGTACCCGCGTAGCCAATAAGGCCTTTATGAACTACATGGAGGGCAGGAGCGAGCGGGCGTATTAAAGCGGCTTGAACTGCTCGAAGCCCTGCTTGCAGCTGAAGCAGAACCGGATAGCCCTACAGAGTGTAGAGCCGAATGTAGAACGTAGCGTAGTATCTGTGCTGCCGCAGTGCGGGCAGCGGACGCGGTCCAGCATCTCGGCGGTGAGCTCGCCATCTGCCACGGGCGGCGGTGCGATACCAAACTTCTCCAGGCGGGCCTTGGCATCGGCGCTCATGCGGTCACTGCTCCATACGGTATCCATATCCACCACTACCTCTACTGATGCGAGGCCGAGGTTTTTGACCGCATTGTAGATGTCTTTTTTCATCATATCGATAGCCGGGCACCCTACGAAGGTGGGTGTCATGGTGACCGTAGCGGCATCACTACCCTCCTGATGAGAGACTGCTGTGACGATGCCCATATCCACTACGCTCAGCACAGGTATCTCAGGGTCTTTGACAGATTCCAGCGCAGCCCAGATGTCTGCTGTGGTGATCGTGCTTGTGCCTTGCATAGCGTGTTTGTTTATCTGTTTTGTATGTGGTCCTTGATGTTATTATACAGCCAGCGGCGCACAAAGTAGATAGCCAGTGCGCTGAAACTGATACTACCCTCCAGCAGCTCCTCGCCCTCGCCTACTACCGGTATGAACTTGAGCGGATCGGGCACAAAGAGCAGGATGAAAAAGATCACACCTATCACGAGCCAGATCTTGCCCGGCTTGCGGTCAGTGCGGGTATCCTGATACGGGTTCCTTTTTGCTACAGCTTCCATTGCGTTTGTTTAATGTATGAACGCTGGCTTACATTAAATAGCGTGCCAATGACGGCGTTGTAAGTTCTAAGTACTAGGTTTTAAGATAATGCAACATGCTTTGCTGTCGTTTTGTCTTAAAGCCTGATCTTACCACTCGGCATCCGGGTCTATGCTGGTCACCTCTGTCATCTCTGCCAGCAGTGGCTGGAGATACTCAGAGTGATAGCCCTTGCGGCCGTAGACAGCTTTGGCTGAATCTATAGCTGGCATCTGGAGGCCTGCAGCAGCTACGAGCGGAGTGACCTTCTCCAGCCAGAGTTCTTGCAGCCTGGCCTCACCGGCAAAGACACCCTCTGCGATCAGCGCCTCCTCATATGCAGATGGCTCGAAGATGCCGAGTGCAAACGGGAGTGCGTAGTTCAGCGCAGACTGCATACGTGCTTTGGCTACTTCATTGCCTGTAGAGAGCTGTTTGAAGAAAGTATCTGCATGCATCACATGATAGCGGATCTCTCCGCGCACCTTGCGCGCCAGGCCGGCCAGCGGCGCAAAAGACGAAGACTCCAGCAGGCTATAGCGCAGCGCCTCTGCATGGTCAAAGAGGAAGTGGCGCACGAGGCTGAAATCATACTCACCGATAGGCAGCTCTACGAGCTGGCAGCTGCGAAAGTCCTTCTCGGCGCGCTGGAATGCGAGCACGTCAGGGTTCTTCTCACCAAAGGAAGTATAGAGTATATTATAGAGTGCCTGTGCGTGGCCTATTTTGTCCTGAGACATAGAGGAGAATGCGAGGTCCTCCTCGAGCAGCGGGCCGATGCCGGTCCACTCAGAGTTGCGGTGGCCTATGATCAGGGCGTCGTCTGCCATGCGGTAGAGCAGGTCTTTGATTGCTTCTGTATTCATGCTATATGAGTTGATAGGGTGTTCTTAATTCTGGTGTTTGGCCTTGTAGGCTTCTATGCGGTCACGCACCTTGTAAAATTCCGGGTTGCGGAAGGTCTTCTCCGGTGTGGTCTCAAAGATGTCATCCTCTTCAAATCCGAAGGTGTAGACGTCAGAGGTTTTGGCTACCCAGATATTGGTGGTGGCACCGCGGCGGCCGTATTGCTCCTTGGCCATGACGAGCGCCATCTCTGGTGAGGAGGCGTGTACGATACCCACGTGCACTACCTGCTTACCCTTTTTCTCCTGATGAAATACCTCCCAGGTGGCGAGGTGCGTATTAGGTAGTTCCTGGCCTGTATCCTGTAGGTTGAGCCTGTTGATTCTCGGATCGAGCGATGACATTGTTTCCTGATTTATGATGTGATCAAAGATGGATTCTTACGCCAGTGGCACCTGGTATTTATCTTTAGGATTCATGAGTGCCTCGCGTACCCAGCGGTGTGCCAGCTCTACATAGCGGCGCACCTCGAGGCGCTCCTTATTGCACGGGCCCTCGCCATTGGTCACTCTCTTGAAGAGATCCCAATCGGGATCGCTAAACTCCCAGATACCATCTGCATTCTTGCGCAGGTTAGGGTCTGGCAGGGTGATACCCACCTCGAGTATCTTAGGCACATACATATCCAGAAACTGGTTGCGCATGGCATCGTTAGTAGCCAGCTTGACCCTCCACTTGGTCAGCTTCTCGGTGTGCTGCGAGTTTCTATCCGGCGGGCCGAAGAAATGCAGCAGCGGCACGTACCAGCGGTTCATAGCCTCCTGCAGCATGTCATGCTGCTTCTGGGTACCTGTGGCCAGGTAGACGAAGTTGTCATGCCCCTGCTTCAGGTGAAAGGACTCCTCATAGCAGATCCGCTCCAGTGCGCGGCAGTACGGGCCATAGGAACCTTTTGAGTTGATGGTCTGATTGACGATAGCCGCGGCATCTACCAGAAATCCGATGACGGCTATATCCGCCCAGGTATTGGCGGGATAGTTGAATACGTTGCTGTATTTGCTTTTGCCGCTGAGCAGGTCTGCCAGCATGGCCTCGCGGGTCTTGCCCAGCGTCTCGGCTGCGCTGTAGAGCAGCTGGCCATGGCCTACCTCATCCTGCACCTTGGCTATGAGTGCCAGCTTGCGGCGGAAGTTTGGCGCGCGGGTGATCCACGTGCCCTCCGGCAGGGCGCCGACTATCTCAGAGTGGGCGTGCTGCTCTATCATGCGCAGGAGCTGATTGCGGTATTCCCTGGGCATCCATTCGCCCGGCTCGATCTTTTCGCCACGGGCTATCTTGGCCTCAAAGGCCTCCAGCAGCACCGGGTCCTCATCGGTCACATTGAGCCTTTTGGCCTCTTCTGCGGTCAGGTTTGTGTTTCCGTACATGATCTTATTTTTTTAATCCTTTCAATAGTAATCCTGATACACTCTCTGCTATTTCTTCCTCAGATAGCTTCTCGCTGCTCTTGTAGAGGTCATACGTAGCATTCAGCGCAGAGAGAATGGTAAATACGGCGAGCTTGACATTTACATCCTTAAAGTCTTTGTCAGCGATGCCCTTCTGCACGATCTCGCGGAAGCCCTGCTCGTACTGCGAGCGCAGCTTTCTGAACCGTGCCAGCTCGGGCTCCTGCAGGAATATCCACTCGTGAAAAAACACGGTAGAGCCATCGAGATTTGAGGCTATGACCCCGATGTGGGCCTTGATAGCGGCGCGAAGCTTGCGGGAAGGTGTCTTCTCCTCTGCCACCGCTGCGCTGAAAGCCTGAAAGAACTGCTCGGCCATCTCAAAGCACATCTCGCGCAGGAGCTCCTCCTTTGACGAGAGGTGATTGTACAGGCTGGCGGCCTCTATACCCACCTCGCGGGCCAGGTCACGCATAGACGTAGCGGCATAGCCCCGCTCTTTAAACATTTTGCGGGCGGTCTGCCTGATCTCTGTGCGCCTGTCTAGCCGTGCTGTAGCCATTTATTTACTAACGTTCGTTAGGTAAAGGTACAAAGCTTTTCTGGTCTGCCAAATTTATAATTCATTAAAACCTAATGGGCTAACGGGCGCTTTTTGATCATGCCGCCGCGGGTTTCCTTCACACTACTGAGCACCATAAAAGCCTCCGGGTCAATCTTTTCGACCTCATTTTTGAATCTATTGATCTCCAGGCGGGTGATGACAGAATAGATGATGTCAACCTCTGTAGCCTCGCCTTTCTTGCCAAAGCCGCCCTTTCCTTTATAGACTGTGACTCCACGGCCCATGACCTCTACGATCATCTGCTTGATATCCTCACTGCTGGCCGAGACGATGGTGACACCGATATACTCCTCTATACCTTCTATGATAAAGTCGAGTGTCTTGGAGGCGGCCAGATAGGTGATCATGGAGTATAGCGCCGACTCCATAGAGAGAAAGTAGGCGGCGGCGGAGAATACCAGGATATTGATCACGATGACGATATCGCCGATGGTGGTGCTGAGCTTGCGGCTGAGAAATATGGCGAGCACCTCTGTACCATCCAGCACTGCGCCACCCCTGATAGAGAGGCCGATACCTGCACCGAGAAAGAAGCCACCGAATATGGCCACCAGCAGCTTGTCATGTGTGACCTCGGGGAAGTGTACGGTGGCCAGCATCACTGCCAGGCCAAGGATGGCTATACCCGTCTTCAGGGCAAAGCGGTGGCCAACGGTATTATAAGCGAGGATGATGAAAGGTGCATTGATCAGGACCAGGAGCAGGTAGAGTGGCGCGCCGCTGAGCTCTGCGGTGAGCAGCGAGATGCCGGTCACACCACCATCTATAAAATTGCTCGGCAGCAGGAAGCTCTCGAGGCCAAAGGCGGCAGAGCACATGCCAGCACCTATCAGGAGCACATCCTTCATCAGACGCCTCACGGCCTGAGACTGCTCACGTGCCTCCTGGCGCTGATCCTCGGCGGAGTCCAGCAGGATATTTTTAGGCTTGCGGTGCTCGTAGTCGAGCAGCCGGCGCATGAGTTTCTTTGTCCAGAAGGGATTTTTCTCTGAGTCCATATTGCTACTGTGGTGTATCCAAAATCCGCACCAATGCCTCCTCTTAAATCTAGTGATTTTATTTCACACTGCCGGCCTCTGCGGCGCGGCGCGACGGGAAATAAGATGCAAAAAGTGCGATAGCGATCACCGTGATAAAGGTCAGCACAAAGTCAATAGCACGCAGTTTGACCGGATAGCCCTCTACTACAAAGCTGCTATTGCCGCCGGTGAGCTTGAGGAATCCATATCTGATCTGCGCGAGGCAGAGCGCTGTGGCGAGGATAATGCCGATGGTGGCGCCTATCATAGCCGAGAGCAGGCCCTCCAGCAGATAAATGCGCCGTACCAGTCCCCTATCCGCACCCATGGCCATGAGGATGGCTATATCCTGCTCCTTCTCTATGACGAGCATGGATAGGGAGCCCACGATATTAAATGAGATGATGAGCATGATGAAGGCCAGGATCGCATATACTGCCCAGCGCTCCATATTCATCACCTTGTAGATCGCCTCTTTCTGCTCGTAGCGGGTCTTTACGATCATATCGGGGCCGGCGAGTGTCTGTATCTCCTTTTTGGCCTGCTCGGGTGTGTAACCTTTGCGCAGCTTCAGCTCGTAGGCTGAGAGCTGGCCTTCTGCATCCAGCAGCTCTGTAGCAAATGGCAGCGACACAAAAACATACTTGCTGTCAAACTCCTGCTGGAGGGAAAATACGCCTCCGGGCACTACATCCTTGAAAGTAAAAGCATCTTCGGGCAATAGCGCTGTGCCTTTGCCCTTTTTAGGCACGGTGACCTGAATGGGATAAATGGAGCGCTCTGGGTCTACATTCAGCGCGGCATAGATATTGGCACCGACCACGGCGTATTGATTGAAGCTATCGCTGAGTGTGAAGTTGCCCATCTTGATGTGACTCTTGACATCTGTGACGGCGTTGTAGTTTTCGTCTACTCCCTTCACGGTGCAGATGTAGTCTTTGTCTACGTATTTGATATAGGCATTCTCCTCGAGGGTCTGGGAGAGGGCTTCTACGGAGGAGAGATGTTTTAGCTTATCTATGAGCTGTGCATCACGGGTAAAGGTTTTTCCCTTGGCAGGAGTAATGGTGATATCTGCATAGAAAGAGTTGTAGAGCGATTTGGCAAGGTCCTCGAATCCATTGAAGGTACTGAGCACCACGATCAGTGCAAATGCTCCCACACCCATGCCGACCATAGATACGATAGCGATGATATTGATCGCATTGGTAGACTTCTTTGAGAAAAGGTAGCGCAGCGCTATTTTGAATGCCAGCATGCTATCCGTGCGGAGTGGTTAGGCGTCGTCGCGTTTGATCTCCTTGTCCTGCTCTTTGATCTTGCGCAGCAGCTCCTCCATGTGAAATACATCATCCAGCGACTCATCGAGATAAAACTCCAGCTCCGGCACGATACGGAGGTTAAACCGGATCTTCTCGCCCAGCTTGCGCTTCAGCTCAGACTTTCTATCATTGAATGCTGCGAGTACTTCGTTCTTATCGCCATTGAATACGCTGAGCGAAAAACGCGCAGAAGAGAGGTCCGGTGTCACCGTGACATTGGTCACTGTGACGAAGGCCTTACCATATATATTCCTGCCATCGCGGATCAGGATATTGCTGAATTCTTCCTTGATGAGGGATGCTACTTTCTGTTGTCTCCTGCTGTCCATATTATCTCTGTTGCACTGTTTTGACTGGTGCAAAGGTACTGGTAAAATCCGAGAGCTAAGCTCCTATCACTGTTTTGGTACGAAAGTACGTACGCGACGACCCTGGTAGTAGACTGCTATAAAAGCATTTTTGTACCTCGGCTTCATGATATCGAAATACAGCTTATTGAGGTCGCTGGAGCGGGTAGTACTGCCTATAAGGTAGCGGTAGGTGCCCTCCTCAAACATGACCTCATAGCCTTTCAGGTGCTCGTAGTAGGTGGTGTCTATCGGGATCAGTTTCTTCAGCTCGTAGAACTGGATGCGGTACACCGTATCCTCTGTGACCGGTATATTGAGCTTGGGCGTAGGTGCACCGGAGCGGTCCAGTCCCTTCTCGTCAAACGGATTGAAGCGATTATTGAGCGGTGCATTAGTAAGCATGGTAGACTGCTCTACATTGTCCACGACTATCTCGCTGAGGTTGTACTGTATCTCATCACTGGAGCGGCCCAGCATCTTGCGCACGTCCATCACATTGTTTGACATCTTGCGGCGCTCGTCCTTGGGCAGGTTATTGAAGAGCAGGTCCTGCTCTACTGCTGCTGCGGGTACGACGTACACACGCTTTTTCTCAGAGATGGTGTCATAGTAGCTCCATACCGGTATGAAGCCATAGTCGCCCATGTGCACCTCTCCGGTGAAGTTGTTCTTCTTGATATCGATATCCATGATGATACCGGCCTTGGTGCGCTCCTCTGTGCTGCTGGAGATGAGGTTGCCCAGGGAGTAGCAGACGAGGCCTTGCTTTTCTTTCTGGTTGTAGTAGAAATTCTGGATGTCGATGCGCTGTACGGTGTTAGGGAAAGCGCCGACTACGATATCTGCTCCCTGCTCCAGGATAAACTTGCCCAGTGCCTCCTGAGAGTAGGCCGGGTACTCCTGATAGTTGCCACCCCAGTCGAGGTAGACGATGGTGAAGTCAGGCTCCAGTGAGCGGGTGATCTTCATATCGCGCTCTATCTGCGTATGGTCTATCTGATTGATAATATAGTCGCGGGAGATGCCGGGGCGCTGTGCGATGCTGGTATAGTTGAGCACTGCTATCTTGAAGCCACGACGATTGATGATCATCGGGTAGTTTCCATTGCGCATGATATTGTCCTGAAAGGCGCCTGTAGAGCGGATATCAAAGATGTCCATGGCCTTCTTGGTACGGATCATGCCTTTCTTATCCAGATAAGCGGTATTGAGATTGGCCATCATGGTCTGGTTGATACCAGAGTATTTCAGGCTGAGGGCAAACTCATCAGGAGAGGAAAAGGGATTTGAATTATCTCCGGTGAAGCCGGTTTTAAGATTGGCTATCACTACATCACCGAGGTTGAGGATCGGGTTTACGTATTTCAGCTCATTGCTGAAGTCGTACTTCTTGAGTGCCGGATTGAAGGCGTGCTCTATCTGATACTCGCTCTGGTAGATATTGCCTGCTATCATGAGGTGCAGCACGCGGAAGGAATCCACGACCTCCGGCCTGTCATCGTCATACTCTATGGTACGTACACGGGCCTGCGCGGCGGCATCAGCCGCGATAAAGAGTAAAGCCGGCAGCACTATCATCCTCAACCACCGGAAGGGAACCAAGATCTTTGACATTGTCCTCAAAATTAGCTTTTTGCCCATGTGAATATCTCCAGATTTTCAACAAACCTCGTCCCTTTGTAGGGTTTTTGTACAGCATTTACCATGGCCTGCGCCACGGTGTCGCCCTCTATGGCTTTGTATTTTTCCAGCGGCCCGGCGAATAGGAATCCGAGTGTCCGGGCGCCCCACTGGGCTATGGCTTCGGCAGGGCGCGAGTCCTGACGCGCTCCTAGCAGCACGGATGGCCGCAGTATGGCCAGGCGCTCAAACCCGAGCGCCGCTACGGCATTCTCTATCTGGCCTTTTACTTTGATATACAGCAGCCTGGAACTGGCGTCTGCCCCTCCGGAGGATAACAGTACGAATGTTTTCGTGCCATTCTTTCTGGCTATCTCTGCGGCCTGCAGCTGGTAGTCGTAGTCTACTTTTCGGAACTGCGCGGCGCTGCCGGCCTGTTTCAGCGTGGTGCCGAGGGCGGAGAGGACGGCATCGGCGCGCATCTCCGCAGCGTAGTCCTGCAGGTGCTCGTAGTCTACTACGAGATTTTTGAGTTTCGGGTGTCGGATATCCATGGGCCGGCGTGTGACTGCTATCACACTATCAATACGAGGATCGGCCAGCGAATGTTGTACACATTTTGCGCCCACGAGGCCGGTAGCGCCTAGTATGAGGACTGTCATGGTGTTATATTTAGGTAGTGGCTACTAGACCTCACGCAGCAGTGTGCGGAAGGCTGCATATTTGTCCGGCCAGACCTCGCGCATTTCCTTCTGGAAAGCCGGTGCGTGATTATTCTGGTAGTCGAAATAGCGGGCGGTGTCGGTGGTGTGGTACTGCACGGCATAGGTGATGCCATCTGCCTGGTGCTCCTCCATGACGCGGAATACCTTGTAGCCTGTGAAGCAGCCGGTCTCCATCACGCGTGGGATATGGTCCTCCTTGAGCCAGCGGAGGAATAGCTCATGTACTTCTAAATCGACTTTTAGGGTAACGTTGTAAACGATCATGTATGCTTCAAATATTATATGCCGTAAAGATAATTTAAAGTAGCTGTGTTGAGGCCAAATAAGAAAAGGGCTGAGCAGCTGGTTTTGACATTTGTGAAGCCGCAAAATTTTGCGGCTCTACGGGTATCATTCCAGTTTGTCGCCGCGGAGAACGCGGTAGCGCTTGCGAGCCTCGATCACGAGCAGGGAGCTATTGTAGTCGGTGATGATGGATTTATAAAGCTCTTTGGCGCGCTCGGTGTTGTGGATTTCCTTCTCATTGATTTCAGCGAGGAGAAAAGTGGCGTCATCGCCCTTGAGGTCTTTGCCATAGTTCTTGATGATATCCTCCAGTAGCGGCACAGCCTTGGCAAAGTCGCGCTTCCGGACATAGATCTGCGCCTTGGTGTACTCTATATTATCATATAGCGCGTGACCTGGAAAGAGGGCGACGATACTATCCAGCTTGCGCTCTGCCTCTGCGTCTTTATTCTGAAAAATGAGCAGATCAGCATCGGCATACATGCCCATGGCTACTGAGTTGGTATCCATGCCGAGGTTGTCTATGATAAAGACTGAGAGATTGATCGCATCATTGGCTATCAGTTCTGAGGTGGAGGACTTCAGCACCTCGAGCTGCTCTTGCGCCCACTGGAAGTCGCCCTTGTAGTATGAGAGCTTCGCATTGCGGTAGCGGGCGTCCTCGCCGAGCGGAGTTTCCTTCTCCTCTTTATCCACCTGTGAGTACAGCAGTGTGGATTCCCAGACCTCACCATTCATGATATAGAAATCCCCGAGGCTGAGCTTGGTCTGGTTTTTCAGTTTGCCGGGTATGCCGGGCATGTCGATCACGTCCTGACAGTCCCTGATAGCCGCATTTATATCATGGAGGTAGAATCCCTCCAGGTCGGCCAGCTCCTTCAGCGAGGTGGCGGTCTGTGGAGTTTTGCCATTCTCGGTGAGGAAGGCGATGTAGTCTGCCTTTAGCCCCAGTAGGTCCTCCTGCGTATAGTTGATGGTCTTGGCTATTTTCTCCTTGCGGCAGTTTAGCAGCTCGGTGCGGGCCTCAAAGTAGAGGTTGCTGCGCGGCTCCTTTTTGACCACATAGTCGTAGCCGTGTATGGCATCGTCATAGAAGCCCTCTGTCTGGGCTATGTGGGCGATATTGAGCACGCGGTAGCCGTTCTCGTTTTTGCGTTTGTCCAGTGCGCGCATCTGCACGATGGCACCCTCAAAGTCTTTATTTTGTATATAGATCCACGTGAGGAAGTCTACGAAGCTTTCGTTGTCGGCCTGCTTCTGTATGCGTGTGTAGAGCTGGGTCTCTATCTCGCCGAGGAGCTTGTCTGCGCCCTTGGCGGTCTGGAGTACATTTTTGATGTTCTGTGCATTTTGCGGCTCCTGATCTATATTATTGATAAAGTACTTTGCGGCATTCTCGTTGTCACCTTTGGTGAAGTAGGCCATGGCGATATCATAGTCAAAGTTGATATTGCCTTTGAACATCTTCATACCTTTCTCATAGGCGGCTATCTCGTAGTCGGACTCGCGGTAGTTCTTGAAGGCAATGGCGGTCTGGCGGATCTCGGGCTCGGAGGGCTTGATGTTTTTGATGACTTTGTCATATACCTCTTTGCTCTTAGGTACATCGCCTTTGGTCTTGTACACGTAGCCGAGATCTATCTGATACTGCACTACATCACTGAACTTCTTGATCTCTTTTTTGACCGTTTTCTCGGCATCGTCAAATTTTTTGAGCTCGAGATAGCAGCGGAGCAAGGGGGTGTAATATACCGGTGCATTGGCGCTCCTATCCCATAGCTGCTGGTAAAGCTCAGCGGCTTTGTCATATTCTCCATTCTGAAAATAGCTGGCGGCCAGCGTCTCATCGCGGCCCTTCTGGGCACTGAGGCTGGTGAGTAAAACGAGCTGAAGGAAAATGACTACGGCTATGCGCTTCATGTGACCAAAGTTATATGAAATGACTGAGATGATGCAGGTAGTAGATTTGGCATTAAGATACTTTGGCGGCCCATATACGCGCCACTCCCAGTGTACCGGCTATAGCGCCAGTGGTATTGGCCAGCTCATCCCACAGATCAAAGCTGCGGTCTGGTGTCATAGTGCCCTGCAGTATCTCTATGGCCATGCCATATAGTGCCAGAGCGAGGATCACCTTGATGACTGTATGGGCGCGCAGCGCCGGAAAATTTTTTTGGTGCGTCCAGCCGTACCAGGTGAGGATGCCTAATATAAAGTAGAGGCTAAAGTGCACCACCTTGTCAAAATGAGGGATGGTGACGCGTGGAACATGCTGATGAGACATCAGGCATATGACCAAAATAAAAGCCGCCCAGGATATGGACGGCCAGTTATATTTCAGGAAACGCTTCACTAGTATTGAGTAGTGTGTATTGAGTAGTGAGATAATGCACTCTTATAAATAGTTTGTATTGTCTCAATACTCACTACTCATATCTCAATACTGAATTTACACTCCGATGTGCTTCTTGTATGTCTCAGCATCCATCAGGCTGTCGAGGTCGCCCAGGCTGCTGATCTCTACCTTGACCATCCAGCCGGCGCCGTATGGGTCCTTGTTTACTGACTCAGGGGCAGCATCGAGGCCTCTATTGAACTCTACTATCTTGCCGGCTACCGGGAGATAGAGGTCAGATACGGTCTTGACCGCCTCTACGGTGCCAAATACGGCATCCTTGGCTACTGTATCGCCTACAGTATTGATATCTACATATACTATGTCGCCCAGCTCATTCTGTGCGAAATCTGTGATGCCTATAGTGCCGGTGTTGCCTTCTACGCGGATCCACTCGTGCTCTTTGCTATACTTGAGGTCAGATGGGAAGTTCATTGATTTGTTGTTTTGTCCAAAAATAAGTGAATCAAAAGACTTTGCAAGATGATATTAATAGATACTATCAATCGTGTGATAGAATCCGCGCCAGTACTACGTTTCAGCCCTGTGGAGCTAAACTAACAACTACCCTGTGGATAGTGGTGTATAACTGTGGGTAGATTTCCGAAAATTAATTTTGGATAACACTGAGATTTTTCTTCCCCATTTTCTAGAAATCCGGGTGTTCACTTTTTGGACACTACCCACATGCTCATTCACAGAATGTGGATAGCCAGTTATCCGTCCAGCTTTGTCAACAGGGCTATAAACGGTGTGTGGATTACGGAATAAAACATTGAATATCAATACTATTTATCCTAATAAAGATGTTAGTTAACGTTATCTTAATAGTGATAACGAAAGAATCAAGGGGTCCGGGAGAAAACTTTTGTTGTTATACACGGAGCTAATAACACTGGTTTTTATAAAAGTATTTAAATACTATTTAATACAGGTGTGGAGCTGTTGAAACTAAAAAGCGCCGAAAAAATTTTTTTCAGATGGTGACGGGCTATCTTCGTCCTCCCGATCTAAACACATCGCCATGAAGAAATTTTTGAAATACCTGCTCGTGCTCGTCGTAGCGATCGTGTTGTTTTGCGGCTTGTTTTACAAGTTCTGGTTTCTGCGGCAACCGGCCAGGAATGTGCCACATGACAGCCATCTATTCATCAGTCCGGCCAATGGTGTGGTGGTGTCTATCACTAAGTGGGACAAAGACTACCTGGCTGTGACCAAGGGCAAATATGGCCTGATCACTACCTGGGCAAATGATGTAGATACTGCAGGCTACATGGTATCGATACAGATGGACCCGACGCATGTGCACTACCAGCGTGCGCCGCTGGATGCAAAGATCATAGCGCATCAGCATAGCAAGGGGAGTTTCAATAATGCCCTGAAGTCTGATAATCCATACGGGATCCGATTTGAGAATGAACATAACGAGATACTGATACAGACACCTGACAGCAATCGCTATAAGATCATACAGATAGCAGGATTTGTAGCACGCAGGATAGAAGACTATGTGGTGCCGGGACAGGATGTGAAGCAAGGCGATGTGATAGGACTGATCAAACTCGGCTCACAGGTCACTGTGATATTCCCGCATAATACACACATCAACACACATATAGGTGAGACTGTGACAGACGGAGAGTCAGTGCTGGGAGAGGTGGCTGCGCGATAATTCTGCCATGTGCCACGTAGCACGGATTTTTGCCTATTTTCAATCATGCTCACGACGATATTTACCCCATTCCCCTACCTGGAAACGGAACGGCTATCACTGTGGCAGATGGAGCTATCTGATGCTCCTGATATACTGGCACTGCGCTCAGATGCCCGCGTGAATCGATATATAGACCGTAAGCCTACTACCTCGATAGAGGAGGCAGAAACTTTTATCAAACGTATCAATACTGCTATAGAAAAAGGTGAGAGCCTATTCTGGGCAGTGGCGGACAGGCAGACAAATAAGTTTCTGGGTACGCTGTGCCTATGGAATATAGACCATGACCGGGAGAAGGTGGAGCTGGGCTATGAACTGATCTATGAGGCACAAGGCAAAGGCTATATGCTGGAAGCAGTGCCAAAGGTGATAGACTTCGCCTGGCAGCGGATGGGTGCCAAAGAGAT
>CAZNDJ010000090.1:0-14266 GCA_964571705.1 uncultured Chitinophagaceae bacterium | reverse complement strand
AAATGCGCATCCCGACTGTCAAATACTGTTAAGCACAAGGCGCACGATGTCAGTCCTTTAAACGTTTGATCTCAATAATTATGCTGTAAAGAAGATGCCTGTTTCTGCGGAAATGCATAAAACTCGCCTTGAAACCGCAAAATCAGCTCGGCAATCGGACAGATATTGCCAGGCATGGCACATAGCATTAGATCGGGGTAGTTTTATCGCCCCGTACGTTGATATTTAAAAATATATCGGGATCCCTCTGCGTCTCCCCGCCCCCGCCTACCGGCAGGCAGGTCTGCGGTTAAAGTTTCTTAGCCGCTAGACATTCAGGTACTTCATAAAGGCATCGTACCTTTCCTTCACATCCTCCTGGTAGTGCTGGTCCTGGCGTACATCCTTCACCTCATACTCATACCGCTCAAATGCGGCAATGATAGGGGAGAGCTCATTGGTATTGATCTTCATGGTCACCTCTACGGTGCTGCTCTTCTGGTCTATCTCCGTATAGAGGTTGAGTATATTGGCGCCATTATCCTCCACGATGCGCGCTATAGGTGAGAGCTGGTAGTCACGCACGGGCACAGACAGTGTCAGCATACCTCCCTCCTCCATCACAGACTGCATTTTGGCTACAGCCTTCAGGCTGCTCTCTGCGGTGATCAGGCCTATGTAGAGGTCATCTTTGCCCAGTACAGGTACCAGTTTCACATTATACTCTACGGCGGCCTTCATCACCTCATAGAGATGAGCATTCTCCAGTACATACGGGCGCCTCAGCGGTATCTTCAGTGATTTGATGGAGTCATTCAGGTGCTTCAGCGTGATGATATCCTCCAGGCTGATGATGCCCACATACTTGCCATCCTCCGTCACCGGCAGCTGGTTTACGTTATACTCGTGCATGTGCACGATGGCATTCTCACCGGTGTCGTTGTAGTCGAGTGGTTTTATTCCTTCTGTTACTATATCGCGGGCGTACATATCTCTCTCTTCTTTTTATCAAACGTGCGGTAGCTATAAACCGCTGCCTCTATATCAAATATAACGGCAATACGCTTATATACGTATATAGACGTACAAAAGTCGCTCCCGATTACGCTTTACTGTAAATTTTATGTAAAAATCGCTCCATGCAGGCGTTAAACTGGTCCGGCAGCTCCATCATCGGTGCGTGGCCGCACTTCTCCAGGATGGTCAGCTCAGAGTTGCTCAGCAGCTTGTGAAACTCCTCACCCACAAATGGCGGTGTGATCGTATCAGTAGCGCCCCAGATCAGGTTGCATGGGATAGTGATCTTGGCCAGGTCTTCGCGCAGGTTGTGGCGCAGTGCCGATTTGGCTATAAAGATCGTGCGCAGTGCCTTGTCGCGCGTATTGACTATATCGTAGACCTCATCTACCAGCTCTTTGGTAGCGAGGTTTGGATCGTAAAAAGTTTCCGCAGTCTTGCGCTTGATAAATTCGTAGTCGCTCTTGCGCGGGTACTGGTCACCCAGAGATGCTTCAAAGAGTCCTGAGCTGGCAGTCAGCGTCAGCGAGTTGACATTCTCCATGCGGCGCAGCGTATACAGCAGGCCTATGTGGCCGCCGAGAGAGTTGCCTATCAGGTTCAGGTTTTTCAGCCCGCGCATTTTGACGAACTCATCCACATGGTCCACCATACCTATCACAGAGGTACGCTCCAGCTCCAGCCTGTAGAGCGGCAGCAGTGGTATGACCACCTTGTACTGACTCGAGAAATGATTGATCGTGTCAGCAAAGTTGCTCAAAGCACCAAAGAGCCCGTGCAGCAGGAAGATCACCTCTCCCTCGCCCTGCTCTACCCACTTAAATTCACCTTCTTCTTGTATCTGAAACTGCATGATGGATGCGAATGCGCCAAATATAATTGAATAAATCAAATTCAGAGTTAACTATCAATGACCGCAAAGTATAGCGGCTCAATCATATATCCCTTCCTGATAAAGACTCTGAAAGAGATGTTTTATTGCAGAGGCAAGGCTAAACAAATATGCAATTGTACTCGGCCTTGCGCAGTTTGCCGTTAAGAAACAACTGCATCGCATGGCAAGGTTGGCGGTCACTGTCTGAGCCATCTCGCAGTACCCCTGCAAGACTTGTAAAGACTATTTTGATGGTAAATTCTCAAAGTATGCGGCGAGTTTGACCGGCAGCGGGTGGTGCAGTTGTTTTAGGCAAAGTGCGCAGAGCCTTGATCTTTTGTTTCTTTTGGATCAAGCCAAAAGAAAGGGAGCGAACTTGTATACTATGCTAGGGCCGGCCACGCAGGTACTCAAACCAATTCCGCACCATCTCTAGCCCATGCTCCGTCAGAACCGACTCCGGGTGAAACTGTAGCCCAGCCACAGGATATTGCCTGTGCGCTATCCCCATCACCTCGCCATCAGCTGTCTGCGCTATCACTTTCGGCACAGATATAATATCCTGATTCTTCTCATCTGCCTGATCTAAAATCAGGGAGTGATACCGCATCACCTTCGTCTGCTGAGGCACATTTTGAAAAATAGGATGATCCGTGTGCGTGATAGTGGTCGTCTTGCCATGCATCGGTACGCGCGCCTGCACCAGCGGCATACCAAAGAACTCACCTATAGCCTGATGCCCCAGGCAGACCCCGAGGATAGGCTTCTCCTGCCAGTACGCGCGTATCACCTCCATCGTGATACCTGCATCCACAGGCGCCTTAGGCCCCGGCGAGATCACGATAGAGTCAAATGAAAGCGCAGCGATCTGATCCATCGTCAGCTCATCATTGCGCACTACCATACACTCCTCATCCGCCTGCAGGATATAGTCCCGCAGCATGTACGTAAATGAATCGTAATTGTCAATGAGGAGCACCATCGCTGCGAAGATGCGAATTGTAGTTCTAAATAAAACAAGCTGATTTGCGAGCGGAGCGAAGCAATCTTCAACTTAAGTACTACGCCTGATGATGGCTGTTGCCTCCGTCCCCCGACACCCGTCCCTCTCTCAGGCCCCCTTGATCAGCGAGTCCAGATTGTGAAACGCATCCTTAAAAAAGGGCACCACATTGCCGGAGTATTCTACCACCTTGGGCCCTGTATCAGCTATATAGGGATACACGTGAGACGACACCTTCTGGCTATCCGGGAAGACCTCCCACTTATTCATAAACCAGATCATGATGCATAGCGTGTACAAACCGATGAGAGAATACAACAACCCACCCACCAGCTGGTTGGTAAAGTTCAGTGAAAAAGACTGCAATATCTGCTCCAGCCCCCAGGCTATGAAGCGCACCAGCAGCACCACGAGTAGGAACACCAGTATAAAGGCGAGAATAGACAAGGCCTTAGGCCCCATATGTACGGCCCCATTCAGGTACTTCACCGCCACATACGAGAACTTCAGCGCCGCGATCACACCGATGAAATAAGCCATCAGCGAAAACACCGCATAGATGATGCCCTTCTGGTAGCCCCAGTAGAAACCGGCACCTATGAATATCAGAAAGAGGATATCAAATACCATAGTAAATGGTTTTAAAAATAACCTTTGCGTTCTTCGCGTCCTTTGCGGTTAAAATTGTATTACGCCAGTAGACTTTTAACGATCTCTGACACTTTCTTATTGTCTGCCTTGCCGGCCAGCTCCTTAGACGCAGCGCCCATTACCTTGCCCATTTCTTTCTGGCTGGTAGCGCCCGTGGCAGCTATTACTTTCTGCACTACGGCGCGGATCTCATCATCGCTCATCATAGCAGGCATGTACTTTTCTATCACTGCCACCTCCTCATGCTCGGTAGTAGCCAGGTCCGCGCGACCCTGCTTTTCAAATACCTCTATAGACTCCTTGCGCTGCTTGAGCATCTTGGTCAGGATCTGCATTTCTTTTTCTTCGCTCACCTCACCGGTGCCGCCTTTTTCTGTCTTTGCCAGCAGGATAGCCGCCTTGATAGCGCGCAGTCCGCGGATGCCTGCCTGGTCCTTTGCCAGCATTGCTTTCTTCAGGTCGTTATTGATCGTTTCTTCGAGTGCCATTATATGGTTTTTGCTTGTGTAAAAATATTCAATAGACGCAACAAAGCCAGTACCCTTTCGCACATATCACGCCTGATAAGCATCCACCCTGTCCGTTTCTCAGGTCATTAAAAATATCGAGCTCCTTACCTGCACCCATACCACCCACGGTTGAAATTCCCCCTTTAAAAAAGGGGGTGGCCGCAGGCCGGGGGATTCGGCGCAGCAGCACAATCGCACCACCCTTGCTTCCTACCCGATTTTCCCTGACTTTTGCCCCCATGTCAGAAAATACAACTCCTACCACCAATATCGACCAACTCGGCGAGTTTGGCCTCATAGACCACCTCACCCGCCGCTTCAAACTCAATCAGCCATCCTCACTCAAAGGCATAGGCGACGACGCAGCAGTCATAGATGCCTCCGGCAAAAGGGTACTGGTCAGCACCGACATGCTCGTAGAGGGTGTACACTTTGACCTCATGTACACACCCCTGCGGCACCTCGGCTACAAGGCCGTAGTGGTCAATCTCTCCGATATCTATGCCATGAATGGCACACCGCGCCAGATCACTGTATCACTCGCGCTCTCCAGCCGCTTCACCGTAGAGGCGCTGGACGAGATATATGAGGGCATCTACCATGCCTGCGAGATCTATGGCGTAGACCTGGTGGGTGGCGATACTACCTCCTCTCAGAAGGGCCTTGTCATCTCTGTGACCGCCATCGGTGAGGCTGATGCTGACAAGATAGTCTACCGCAGCGGTGCCAAAGCCGGCGACCTGATCTGTGTGACCGGTGACCTCGGCGCTGCCTTCCTCGGCCTGCAGCTGCTGGAGCGTGAGAAGCGCCTCTTCCTGGAGGACCCAAACATACAACCCGACCTCGGCGATCAGAAGTACCTCGTAGGCCGCCAGCTCAAGCCGGAGGCCCGCCGTGATGTCATAGAATTATTCAACGAGATAGACCTGAAACCTACCGCTATGATGGACCTCAGCGATGGCCTCTCGTCAGATATCCTGCACATCTGCCGCCAGAGTGGCGTGGGCTGCGAGATACACGAGAGCCGCGTGCCTATCTCTGAGGATGCCTACCATCAGGCGCTGGAGTTTAATATGGATCCGATCACCTGCGCGCTGAATGGTGGCGAGGACTACGAGCTCCTCTTCACCATAGAGGCTGAGGACGAGACCAAGATCGCCGACCATCCATCTATCTCCATCATCGGCCAGATCACTACAAAGGAGGACGGCACCATGCTACTGACCAAAGGCGGCAACCGCCACCACCTCACCGCACAAGGCTGGAAGCATTTCTAAAGAAAGTTGTTTAGTTCTAATAGGCTCATTAGCTCTATGGTTCTTTCCCTCCTTCATGATGGGAAGGTGCCGAAGGCAGATGGGAGAGCTGAACAAATCATTGTCAGAAAATGTTAATCCTCTGCAAGGAAGCACACGCTCATACGTATATACTGACATGAAATACCTCCTCATCCTACTCCTCATGGCATCTGCGGGTATCGCATTTGCCTCCTGCCGCCACACAGGCGGAGACCCCAAACATTCTCAAACCGATAAACCAAAACAGACGATGGATTTTGAAGTCAAAAAAACAGATGAAGAATGGCAAAAGAGCCTCACTTCCGAGCAGTACTATGTGCTCCGCGAGAAAGGTACCGAGCGCCCTTTCACAGGCAAGTTTTACCTGACCAAAGACAAAGGCGTCTATAAGTGTGCTGCCTGCGGCAATGAGCTCTTCACCTCAGATATGAAGTTTGACTCGCACTGCGGCTGGCCTAGCTTTGACCGCGAGATCAAGGGCGGCAAGATCGTAACTAAGACGGATACTACGCATGGTATGGTGCGTACCGAGATCATGTGTGGCCGCTGCGGCAGCCACCTCGGCCACATCTTTGACGATGGCCCTACAGAGACCGGCCAGCGGTACTGTGTCAACTCGCTCTCTCTCGAGTTTGTACCATCAGATAGCACCGCTGCTAAAAAATAGGAATAACATTTGCGACCTGTCCGCCGGGGCGGAGCGATAGCGAAGTAATCTTCAATTTATATAAAGACAAAAGACGGCAGTACCACAAAGTACTGCCGTCTCTATTTTTAGCACTAATGCTTATCGGATCAATATCCGATCCGTATCACCCGTGTGCTTGTGTTATTTATATTAAAATCTCCCTTTAGGGAGATTTAGAGGGTTGTATTTACTTCAGCAGGCCGCCCAGCAGGCTGCCTATACCACCGCCGCCGCCAGAGTTGGCACCACCCGTCAGGGAGCTGATCACATTATTCAGGTCAAAGGTGCTATTGCCCGGATCTGCCGTCTGGCTGGCAAAGCTGCTCATAACTTGTGGTATCAGCGAGGAGGCGATAGACGCTGCCTGATTACTATCCACGCCAAATTTTTCTGCCAGGCTGCCTGCAGCATTATTGATGATATTCTGCACCATCGGGCTCTGCGCCAGGTTGCCGTTTTGTATCATGCCTACCAGGTCGCCCAGGTTGCTGCCCGCCTGGCCCTGCAGGCCACTCTGTATGGCATCTGTGACAGACTGTATCGCTGCGTCATTGTGCTCGTTAGGCACGGCGCTGTTATTGACTATCGCATCTTGTGCGTGTTGTGATACGAGGTTGAGAAGTTCTTGTAGCATAGCTTTGTATTTTGTGGGTGTGAAATGAATGATAGCACAAGTTACAAATAATTGGTAGTAAGACGATTACACTGTCATCAAAAAAATTTCTTTGTTTGTAGTACCAAAACTCCCTGACGTGTCTCTCAAGATAGATATCCATACGCACATCATGCCGGAGCACCTGCCGCGCTGGAGCGAAAAGTTCGGCTACGGCGGCTTCATACGGCTGGAGCATCACAAGCCTTGCTGCGCCCGCATGATGAAAGACGACGAGTTCTTTCGCGAGATACAGTCCAACTGCTGGGACCCTGCGGTGCGCATCACAGAGTGCGACCACCATCAGGTAGGTGTGCAGGTACTGTCTACCATCCCTGTGCTCTTCAGCTACTGGGCGCGGCCACAGGATGGGCTGGATGTAGCCCGCTTTCTCAATGATCATATCGCAGAGGTAGTAGAGCGCTATCCTGACCGCTTCACCGGCCTCGGCACGCTGCCCATGCAGAGCCCCGAGCTGGCGGTCAAGGAGCTGGAGCGCTGCCACAAACTCGGCCTCCGCGGCATAGAGATCGGCACCAATATCAATGATATCAATCTCAATGAGCCGCAGTTCTTCCCCGTCTACGAGACAGCAGAGCGGCTCGGCATGTGCATCTTCGTTCACCCCTGGCAGATGATGGGTGCCCGTAGCATGGACAAATACTGGCTGCCTTGGCTGGTAGGTATGCCTGCGGAGACATCGCGTGCTATCTGCTCTATGATATTTGGTGGTGTATTTGAGCGATTCAAGAGCCTGCGTGTAGCCTTTGCACATGGTGGTGGTTCATTCCCTTCTACCATAGGCCGCATAGAGCAGGGCTACAAGGTACGCCCGGATCTCACGGCCATAGACAATGACGTGAACCCGCGCGACTACCTGGGCAAGTTCTACGTGGACTCCCTGATACATGACGCCCATTTCCTCCAGTTTGTCATAGACCTGCTGGGCGAGGACCGCATCATGGTGGGTAGTGATTATCCTTTCCCGCTCGGAGACGATATCCCCGGCGAGATCATAGCCGAGCTGAAGATCTCACAAGAGACCCGCGACAAACTCCACTATCGCAATGCCCTCGACTGGCTGGGCATGAAAGAGATGCCGGGCAGGAAATAGACTACATCAGTTATCTGCCACTTGCATTTTGTTTAAGTCTCAACGGTGCGCTATATCGTAGCATACTGGCATCGCCCCTTCACCTGCTGGATTCTTGGTGAATATCTTTTCCTTCCAAAACCTCCAATGTCAATAATTCCGCCCAAAAGGTAGCACGCTTTTGCAGACCTTTGCACCATCCTCATCGAACCTGAGAGCCACTACATTTTCTATGTGACCTATGTGTTCTATGTGGTTCAAAAGCACCTTAATCGTTATAGTGCATTAATTCTGATAATTCTCAAATCCTGTAAATTCTGATTCAGACAAGCATTCGTATTTCATCACTTCAAAATGAACACCTATGTCCGCACCTACCGGCAATACCAACGCCTCCAAATGGAGCAAAGCACAAACCAATCATCTGCTCGATCAGATCGAGGCACTGGCCTGGGATGAGTCCATCCACACGCTCTCACAGGCCCTGCTCCGGGTCAAAAGCTACAAGCAACTGTGGTCCTATTTCAAGAAAATATGGGAGCTCGATGGCGACATCATGGATCGCATCTACTACATAGAGCAGATTTTTATCACCAAGCTGGAGGAAGGCGCTCTTTTCAAAAAGCTCAACCCTTCAGCCTGCTTCTTCATCCTGAGGCAAAACTATGGCTACAATAACACTGGCGAAAAAGAACTACCCTCTCACCTCCGCGCAGAATTCGAACAGCCAATAGAAACACCACAACCTCCCGCAGCAGATAATAAAGCTAGCACCACCCCAGCTAAAACTACCACCGCTGCACCGTGCAAAGACTTCACACCTCAATACACCACCCACGAACTATCCGAAAGATTCGGCATGGACATCCGCAAGGATCCGCAGCTATACAGTACCCCAAAACTACCCGGTGCTATGGCGAGGTAGATAGGAGCACATAAAGAGATAGCCCGCGCACTAGCTGTATTAAAGCCTCCCTTTAGGGAAGTTTGGAGGGTCGGCTGCTTATATTATTCTGATAATTCTCAGATGCTGTAAATTCTGATTCAGACAAGTATTTGACTAAGTTTGCTCCGATCAAATCAGCCCCTCATGCAGTTTGAAAATTCACTCGCCTTTGCCAGAAAAATGGATAAAGCCGACCCGCTACGCAGCTTCCGCAAAGAGTTTTATATCCCAAAAGTAAATGGCAAAGACTCCATCTACCTCTGTGGCAATTCTCTCGGCCTGCAGCCGCGCGCCGTGGAGCAGCACGTCATGACCGAGATAGAAGACTGGCGCAAGTACGGCGTAGAGGGCCACCTCCACGCCCGCAATCCCTGGCTGTATTATCACCACCTCTTTACCCAGCCGCTCAGCCATCTCGTCGGCGGCAAAAAAGACGAGGTGGTCTGTATGAATAACCTCACCGTCAACCTCAATATCATGATGGTGAGTTTCTACCGCCCCTCCGGTTCAAAAACAAAAATCGTCATATAGGGCAGCGCCTTTCCATCAGACTATTATGCCGTAGAGCAGCAGATCCGGTTTCATGGGCTGAGGGCCGAGGACAATATCATCGAGCTGCTTCCTCGCAAGGGTGAAGTCACATTGCGCACAGAAGACATACTCGCCACGCTCACCAAAAACAAAGACGAGATCGCACTCGTCCTCCTTGGCGGGGTCAATTATTACACAGGTCAGTTCTTTGACATCCGGGCCATCAGTGACTGCTGTCAGAAAAATAAGCTGACCCTCGGCCTGGACCTGGCCCATGCCATCGGCAATGTGGAACTGAAGCTACATGAATGGAATATTGACTTTGCCACCTGGTGCTCGTATAAATATCTCAACTCCGGCCCCGGTGGCGTTAGCGGCGTCTTCGTGCACAATAAGTATGCTAAGCGTCCCGACCTCCCGCGCTTTGCTGGCTGGTGGGGCAATGCTGAGAAGAGCCGCTTCAAAATGGAAAAGAAATTTGTACCACAAGAAGGCGCCGCAGGCTGGCAGATGAGCAATGCACCAGTCATGAATATGGCGGCACACAAGGCATCCCTGGAGCTATTTGAGAAGGCAGGCATCAAAAACCTGCGAAAGAAGAGTATCCAGCTGACGGCGTACCTCGAGTATTTACTCCAGCCCACCACCTGTAGCCCGCAGTCACCTATCACTATCATCACGCCCACAGACCCCAAGGCCCGCGGCTGCCAGCTTTCGCTTCAGACCAAAGCCAACGGCAAAAAGATATTCGACAAACTGACCAAGGCAGGCATTATAGCAGACTGGCGCGAGCCGGATGTGATCCGTATCGCGCCAGTACCGATGTATAACTCATTTGAAGACGTATGGCGCTTTGCTGATATACTCAGCAAAGCAATGCAAGGGAAAAATTAGAAGTCAGACCTCTTTTTCTTTTTTTCCTCTTCGTCCTTTTTGGACTGGGCATTCAGCATGTTCAGCGAGCAGAGTCTGGCCTCTTCTTTCAGCTTAGTATCATAGTAGCTGAAGAGGGCTGATTTGCCGGCCTCACAGGTCTGGCTGTCGTGAGTATCGTAGAAGCTCAGCCACATATACACACCCTTCTCATCACCCCAGCTAGTGGTGATGTCAGTCTCTGGCAGTTGAAAGCTACTGCCCAGAGAGGTAGTACAGGTAAACTGAGTGACAGTAGTCTTTTCCTGGCCTGCACCGTATTTGTCTTTGAGCGCCTGGCTCAGGGTATAGTTTCCTTCGGATGTAAACTGGATCAAAACATTTTTATAAAAAGTGAAATGAACATTAGTAAGCGTTATATCAGCCACCTTATATTCACTTACTGTGAATCTGCGCTCATCAGGGCAGTCAGTCGGGCCGTTAGGCTCCTCCCATATGCCTGCTTTGCCTATACCGTCGTACGAGTTTTTGGCTTTCTTCACCTTACCCATCTGCTTCTCAGCAGCTGGCATGATCTCGTCATAGGTTTTGCCGATCTTGAAAATACCAATACCATCTACTGCAGGAGCCTGAGCGAAAGATTGAGTGTAGAGAAGGGTAGTGATAGCCACTACCGAGAGGAATTTTGTTAGTGTCATGTGAGGGATTTTGTCGGCGAAGGTAGGCAATGACATACTCCGTCCAAATTTCAAATGTTAAATTATGAAGAAAGGAAACTGTATTTCAATCAGAGAGACAAATGATTAGATCATCTACTTCTTGACCGGCACATTGATCGCTATCTCCACATCGTCTTTGACAGCTGCAGATGATTTACCTACATTAAAGTCCAGGCGGTTGAGCTTGAGCGTACCTGTGAAGCTGCCATTGTTGCCATCACCTACATAGGTGAAAGGTATCTGCTCTGTCTTGGACACGCCTTTCATGGTCAGTGTTCCATCTACCAGGTAGCCACTGGTCGTCTTGGTGATACTGGTAGATTTGAATGCTATGAGCGGGTACTTGGCGATATCAAACCAGACCTCCTCTTCTTTGATATCCTTGTCGCGCTTGTCTATGCCGGTCTTGATAGTAGAGAGGTCCAGTGTCACATCCATGCGGCTGTCCTTGACATCTACAGGATCAAAGAGGATCGTGCCCTTCAGGCCGCCTACGCTGCCATCTACAGTGCCGAGCATACTCTTGATCTTGAAGGTCACAGCGCTGTTGTCAGCGATCTTCCAGTTCTGGACCACTACAAACGACATAGCCAGGAAAGCTATGACGGTGACGGAGATGACGAATTGCCTGACCATAGTATCAGTTTTAAAGGGTGAAACGATGCAGCACTACCGACCTATCTTGACGCTCGCAGTTTTGTGGTCAGATACCTTCCAGTTCTGGACCACTACAAATGACATAGCGAGAAAAGCTATGACGATGACGGAGATGACAAATTGCCTGACCATGGTGTCAATTTTAAAGGGTGAAACGATGCAGGACTGGTCTATGTTGTCAGAGATTCCGCAGAATCGGTGTACGAGGACAATAGCAAGGTCTAAGACTTAAAAAAACTAAATAGGGATAAGGGTATCCTAAAGATAACATCCGGCGCCAATAAATCAGCATCCGGTATATGAAGAAAATGTAAATTAATCCGACTTTTCGACGAATGGCCTAGCCAACGAGCTGTTTCCTAGTGATTTCGATGATGTCATTGACCCGGTCCAGGTCGCCCGCCTGCACGTAGATACGCAGCACAGGCTCGGTACCAGATGGGCGGATCATGACCACCTCATCATTGGCAAAGTGGAACTTATAGCCATCTATGTCCTCTACACGCTGTACCTGTAGCGGACCGAAAGACTGGTACGCACCAGCCTTGCAGTTGGCTATGATCTGTTGCTTCTGCTCTTCTTTCAGATGCAGGTCCAGGCGGTTGTAGGCAAATGGTCCTACTATGGCGTAGATCTCATCTATGAGGTCATCTACAGAGAGGCCATTGGCAGATAGGTAGTCTATCAGTACGAGACCATCCCAGATGCCATCGCGCTCAGGTATGTGGCCTTTCACGGCTATGCCGCCGCTCTCTTCGCCTCCTACGAGTACATCCTCCGTGATCATCTTCTCGCAGATGTACTTGAAGCCGATCTTGGTCACCTCGACTTCTATGCCGAAGTGCTCGCAGAGCTTCTTCACCTTGTCAGATACGGAGAAGGCGATCACGACCTTGCCGCGCAGCTCGCGGTACTCGTGCAGCACATAGATCAGCATGAGGATGATATGGTGTGCATCTATGAAGCGGCCCTTGGCATTGAAGAGGCCGATGCGGTCAGCATCGCCATCTGTGCAAAGGCCAAAGTCGATATGCTTCATCTGCTTGATATAGCTGGCGAACTCGGTCAGGTTCTTGGCCACCGGCTCCGGAGCCTGCCCGTGAAATGACGGGTTATACTCACAGTGGATCACATCTGCCTGCGGCAAAATGCGCGGCAGCACGCTCTGGCCTGCGCCATACATGGCATCGTAGCCTACTATGAAACCTGAGTCATTGATCGCCTCAAGGTCAAAATGTTCTTTGACATGATCAAAGTAGATATTCTCGAGGTCTACCAGCTCTACTTTGCCCTCGGCTACGAGCTCGTCTACGGTCTTTTCTTTGATCTCATATACCTCAGGGATGATGGCTTCGATCTCCTCTATGTGCTTTACGATCAGCGGGCCGCCGTGCTTGGCCTTCAGCTTGTAGCCGTTGTAGGCAGGGGGATTGTGAGAGGCGGTGATGATCACGCCCAGCTCGCAGCCCAGCTTCTGAGCACCCAGGGAGACCATGGGAGTCGATACAAAGTGCTGGTCAAAGTACACCTTGATACCAGCCTCTGCAAATACATTGATAGCCGTCTGGCAGAAGAGGTAGCCACCAAACCGGCAGTCATATCCGAGTACTACAGAGGCATTGGGATCTACCTTTAGCATCCAGTCTGCGGTAGCTTTTGCTACGCGGGCTACATTGCCATTGGTAAAGTCATTAGCGATGATACCTCTCCATCCGTCCGTTCCAAATTTTATCTTAGTTGCCATATCTTAGTATTAGTGTGGAGGGCAAATATAAACGAAATGCTCACTTGACAATATAGGCTGATGGCACACGATTTAAGCATACTGAGGACAGACTCCTCTCACCCTGATTTTCGCACGCTGGTCTCAGAGCTGGATCGGGATCTCGCTATACGCGATGGTGATGATCATGCTTTCTATGCACAATACAATGGCATCACCATGATCCGGCATGCTGTCATAGCCTACCAAGGTGATGAGCCCGTAGGATGTGGCGCATTCAAGGAGTATGAAGCCGGAGTAGCAGAGGTCAAGCGCATGTATGTACCACTGCAGCATCGTGGCCGGGGAATAGCCGGTGTGGTACTACAAGCGGTAGAGCAGTGGGCCGCAGAAGAAGGCTACCACACCTGTATACTGGAGACTGGTGTGAAGCAGCCGGAAGCTATCCGACTCTATCAAAAGAGCGGCTACGCCAGCATACCAAACTTTGGACAATATGCGGGGGTAGATAATAGCGTTTGTTTTGAGAAGGTGCTCATATGATGTATTAGGCGTCATGTAGCAGTATTACTTTCCCGGCCTTGCGCAGTTTACCGTTAATAAACAACTGCATCGCATGGCAAGGTTGGCGGTCACTGTTTGAGCCATCTCGCAGTATCATGAAGGTGCGATAAACCGATGTCTCCCTTAGCTACAATAGTAGACGGCGAGTTTGACCGGCAGCGGGTGGGTGCAGTTGTTTTAGGTAAAGTGCGCAGAGCCTTGATCTTTTGTTTCTTTTGGATCAAGCCAAAAGAAAGGCAGCGATAAAGCATGTCCAATCCCGAGACCAATCCACAGCCGCTGTGAACACCTCTTTAGGTCACTTGCACAGGGCTTGCTTAAATTGCACCACACATGTCACTGCTGCTCAAAGATACATACCGCCATAAAGGACTGCGGAAAGAACTCGTCACCCTGCTTGCCAAAAAGGGCATCACCGACCGCCGCGTGCTCGATGCCATAGAGCGTGTACCGCGCCACCTCTTTCTGGGCAATGACAATATCTTTGAC
>CAZNDJ010000089.1:0-14428 GCA_964571705.1 uncultured Chitinophagaceae bacterium | reverse complement strand
TGATCTTTCCTTGTCCTTTGAGGGTTTTAAAGGCTCCCTCCAGCCGTTCCTGTAAATTCTCAAACATAGCTTTCTGATCTACGCCGGACTACTGCCAGCGGGATGGCGAAAATAAGAAAAGGTCAGCATTCCTGCCGACCTTTCTTGTTTATGGTTTTGGACTAAGATCAATAGTATGTCAGCCTGCGTACACCGGCGAGGTGACGCGCCAGGCGCACTACCTGGCAGGTATAGCCGTACTCATTGTCATACCAGGCATAGACCACCACATTCTGGCCGTCTTCTGATACGATGGTAGCGTGGCTGTCTATCTCGCAGGCATGGCTATTGCCCACCACATCGCTGGATACCAGCTCGGCGTTCATAGAGTAGTCTATCTGCTCCACCAGCTCACCGTAGAGAGATGATTTCTTGAGCAGGGCATTCACCTCATCTACAGAGGTCTTCTTAGACACGCGCAGATTGAGGATGGCCAGAGACACGTCCTGTACCGGTACGCGCACTGCGTTTGAGGTCAGGAGGCCCTTCATCTCAGGGTAGATCTTGGTCACAGCCTTGCCCGCGCCTGTCTCAGTGATCACCATATTGTTTGGCGCACTGCGGCCGCGGCGGGATTTCTTGTGATAGTTGTCCAGTAGGTTCTGGTCGTTGGTATAGGCGTGTACGGTCTCGATGTGGCCGCGCTCGATACCGAGAGATTCTTTGATCACCTTGATCACCGGCGCTATCGCATTGGTAGTGCAGCTGGCTGCGGTGAAGATCTTGTCCTTCTGGCCGTCAAATTGCTCATGATTCACACCGTATACGATGTTTGGCAGGTCACCCTTGCCCGGAGCGGTGAGGATCACCATGCCTGCACCCTTTGACTTGAGGTGCTCGCTGAGGCCCTTCTCATCGCGCCATACACCGGTATTGTCTATGATGATAGCATCTTCTATACCATACTGAGTGTAGTCTACCTCTGCAGGAGAGGAGGCTGTGATCATGTGCACACGGTGGCCATTGATGATGATGGAGCTATTTTCCACATCTGCCTCTATCACACCTGCGAAACGGCCATGCACCGAATCTTTGCGGAGCAGGGAGGCACGCTTGGCCAGGTCGTCAGTAGCCTTGTCACGCGTCACGATGGCGCGGAGGCGGAGGCGCTGGCCACCACCAGAGTGCTCTATGAGCACCCTCGCAGCCAGACGGCCTATACGGCCAAAGCCATAAAGGACCACGTCGCGTGGCTTGATCTCTTTCTTGTCCTTGCCTATAAAGGTCTTCAGCTTCTCAGCCACAAAAGCATCGTAAGCATCAGTATTGCCAGACTCTACAAACTCTGTGCAGAGGCGGCCTATATCGATACGGGATGGAGCCAGGTCCAGCTTAGCGATAGCAGTAGCAATATTGAGCGACAGCGATACAGGAAACTTCAGTCCCGTAAACTTCTCTGCATACGCGTGGTCGCTGAGGATCTCACTGATCTTCTTGTCAAACAATTTGCGGCGGAAGAGCACGAGCTCTACAGACTTTTCCAGTTGGAGTTTGCTGGCAGTATCGAGGAGGGCGAGAGCTGCCTGCTCCTTGCCTATCCACTGCGCCAATTCAGATGCATACTGATCCTTCATATCGAAAGCGTGTTTAAATTGGGGATAAATGAAAATGTAAGACGGCGCAAAAATAACCGCTTATCGTGGAGTAGCAAATAAAATAAAAGCGAATACGCGGCCAGCGAAAAAAGGCCCCCCGTGATAGCGGGAGGCCTTTGCCTGTTAGTGAGTTAAATCAGTTTTTATTCCGTTACAAAGCGATGTGTGCGGGAGGTGCCGCTCAGGTCAGTGACCTTGATAAAATAAACGCCTGAGCTGAGCCCAGATAGAAGCAGCTGGCCGCGGCGATCCGGGGTAGCCAGTGTTTTCACAGTCTGGCCGGCGATATCGGTCAGGGTGATCTCAGCGACCTCTTCAGCGCTCTCATAGTAGAGCGTATTCTGAGCCGGGTTAGGATAGATACGGATCAGGTTACTGCTGCTTACCTCTGCTATAGCATTTGGCCCTGTGGTGGTGTCTATCACCTCCAGGCGTGGCTGGCAGTTGAGATAGTGCGCATCATGCGAGGCTGTATCTATGATGATGTTTTCGTCGCCATTCTGATAGATGAGGTAGGAGAAATAGAACAGCATCATCTCGTCAGTAGTAGACTCACCGGCAGTCACCAGCTGGAGAGGGCGCGGGCCGTTAGGATTGTTGTAGGTATTGTCATATGTAGCTACCCCGTACAGTGTAGAGCTGGCTGGTATCTTGATAGGCCGCTGGAATGGGTGGAATCCCTGCCAGTGAAAATCCCACTGAGGTATATCTACTAGTGGAATAGTGTCACCCGCTGGTGATACGGCCCAGGCCTTCATGCTGCGGCATACGAGGTGGGCATGTGGAGCTACACCCAGTACGGTCACATTTACAGCCGGGATCGTGTACTGCTCGTGAAAAGTCCTGACAGAGTCTGCCGGTACCACTATGGGGCCATCTGTCATGCTGGTGATATAGTTTAGTATAGGCGCCAGAGATACATTGCGCGTGCTGGCGGTGCTACCCTGCACATACTGGATATTGACACGGGTGGAGTCCAGTTTGCCCTGGGCGGAGACCGGATAGTGTATCTGCACTATGATACGTGCGCCCGCCGGTATTTTGATACCCATGCCGGCAGGAGTACTGTACACGCCGGAGCCCGGCACCCAGCCATTGATCAGCGTAGACTTCTGGCTGCCTGTACCGCCAAAGTTGGTATAGCCCGGGCCGGTGCCAGCACTGTCCAGTGACGTCAGCAGCACTGATGAGGTGTCCTGATATACCAGTACATGGTGTACCGCTGTCCTGTCTCCAGGTATCACCTCTATACTTTTGATAAACTGCGCTGCGGGCAGCGGATTAGTGATCACAAAGCAGCGATAGAGATCAGTACCGGTATATGGTACAGTATAGTCAGGTATCCTCCCTGTGAGGTCGGGATTGGTGATCTGTATATTGCTGGTGTAGACCGGGGCAGGTGGTGCCTGAGTGGTATCTCCCTGCGGTCCGCCTGCGTCTACCCACGCGGCTATGGTCTGGATCTCGGCGTCAGATAGTACGTGCATGTCAGCGTACTTCTGGTAGGCCGTATTGGGCAGGTATGGAGGCATGATCTTGCGGGTCACATCATGCTGCATGGGCTGCATCTCCAGAACCGCATCTGTGTACGACATCAGCGAAAATGGCGCGATACCTGTCGGATTGTGGCAGGATGTACAGTGCGTGTAGAGGATGCACGCCACGGACGACGACCAGGTAGGCACAGTGTCTGCACCCGTAGCGCGGGTAGCCAGTGGTGCCATCAGGCAGATCGCGGTCAGGGCATGGAGAATTCTTTTCATGCGATGTTTTTTGGTATGATTTAAAAATAAGTAAAAGGTTTAACATGAAATGACATTTGTCACAATTTTGTCAACCCCGGGCCTGTCAGCTATCTCCAGCCCCTGTTAGCGGCTGCGCAGCTTCTGGCGTAGCGTGTCAAACTCAGGATCGTAGCGCTCACTGCGGATGTAGAGGTAAAGGAAGAAAATGGACATCCCGTTGAATACATGCCAGAGGCTGTGAGGGGTGACCCTGCCCAGCCCCGTGCAGAAAATATGCTTGATATCCATCTCAAAGAGGATGCCCGCTATCACGATACTCACAAAGGTAGCTATAAGGTAATCCTTATTGGTCTGGCCGGGATCTTTCATCTCCAGGTACACGCCTGCTATGACCAGCAGGCCTACTATGGTAGCCACTGCCGGATGTATGATATGCATCTCCAGATGAAAGGAAAGAAATATGTATAGCGCAGAGAATATAGCAATGAAGACAAGCCGCTCTGTAGACCTGCGGATATTGGTAGGCTTCTTCATCACTGTGAGTACTACACGATGAGAGAAATACATCAGCGGGAAAAGTGAAATACTATACACCGCAGAGAAATCCATGTCAGAGAAAAAATCTATGAGTGAGGAGTGAAATAGTGTACTACCGGCAAAGGTATAAAGCGCCACGGCTGATAGTGTAAAGGAGTAAAATCTATTGGCCGTGATCAGGTTATAAGCCCGCTTTTTCTTGATATCCTCCATGCCTTTGCTAAAGCAGAAGATAGCAATGATAAGATAGATAAAATTGGTAAACGTATTAAAGGGCTGGCGCACGATACGCTTCATATCGGTAAACTCGCAGAAGAATTTATCGATCCCCTCTTCGGCCTGGTATTTTTCCCAGAAGCCATGCCCGTAATAGAAGTGATTCATAGCTGCGATCAGCATCGCAAAAAGGAAAGTAGCTACAATACTCAGCAGGATGCGCTCTCTATAGGCCTCCCAGAATAACCTGCTCAGAAACACCATGTGCCTCCTGAACCTAAAACTCCAATGCATAATATATCTTCGGTGACAGATGAAATCAGAGCTACAAGGTAAGATTCTTTCAGCGAAATGCTATGCCGATGGCCGATACTATGCCGCAGGGGGCTAGTCGCTGAATAGCAGTTTCCCCTTTTGAGGCTTTCATTTATATTAGGCTCCTCAATCTTTAGGCTTGAAATATTTTCTGTGGTTATTGCTTCTCGTGTCTGCCTCTACGCAGGCTACTGCTCAGAAGGCTAAATTGTTTGCCGGGCCGGTGGTCGGCTCTGTCACTACTACCTCGGCGCGTATCTGGATAGGCTATCGTGGCAAGGGTAAAAATGCTGTGGTACTCGGAGATACTGCCTCTAAGCGCATCTTCTATCCGACCAACTATAGCTATATGGCGGAGAAAGGTATCGTATCCCTCACATTCGACTTTTCCGGCCTGCAGCCCGGTCATGCCTATAATGTACTCGTATCTATAGAAGGGTGGAAGACCAATGTCAGGACGAGTTTTCGTACCCAAGACTCTGTAGCGGTCAGGGATTTTGCTTTCAATACCGGCTCTTGTGCACTGCTCTGCACAGATTGGATGCGTCCAGTATTTCCGGGAGCAAAGAGTGACATTTTTACTACTATGAAAAAACGCCCGGCTGACTTTATGCTCTGGCTGGGAGACAATATCTACTACCTGACCAGCAAGGATTACAAAAGCATGGACGCCATGTTCATGCACAATATCCGTGTACGCCGCAGCTTTACACAGTACAAGTCTTTCCTGGCCTCTACGCCACAATATGCGATCTGGGATGATCATGACTACGGGCCGAATGATGCTGACCGCCACTGGGCACTGAAGGATTCCGCACTGATTGTATTCAAAAGTTTCTGGCCCAATACCTATCCGGAGCAGAAGCAGTTTAATGGCAATTATTTCTCTTTCCGCTATTATGATGCGGAGTTCTTTATGACAGATGACCGCTACTTTCGTGATGAGCCAAAAGATTCTGCGGCACACTTTCTCGGAGAGACGCAGATGGTCTGGCTAAAAAATAAGCTACAACTCTCTGATGCTGCATTCAAATTTATCTGTATCGGTACACAGGTGCTCAATGACAATAAATTTGGGGAAACCTATAAGCAATATCCCAAAGAAAGGGAGGACCTCTTCAACTTTATAGTAAAGAACAATATCAAAGGCGTCATCTTCCTGACGGGCGACAAGCACTATAGCGAGATATGCAGGAAGGATGTCGGCGGCTATCCGATATATGATTTTACTTGTTCGCCGCTCACCTCGCCGGTACTGCCGCGCAGGCTTTTCGGAGCATATAGCAATGCCACCCGTGTGCCCGGCACTGACCTGAGCCGCCACAACTATGGCCGCATCAGCGTGACCGGCCCCGCCGGAGACCGCACCTGCATCATAGAGATACACGGCCGCTATGGCAAGAAGCGCCGTGAGCTACGCATTCCTCAGAGTGAACTCCAGCGCAAATAGGTATGTTACTTTATATACTGCTGCTGCCATTGCTCTATTTGCTGTCACTGCTCCCTACGGGAGTACTGTATATACTGGCAGATGCTATGGCCTGGCTGCTGGAGCATGTGGTGCGCTACAGGCGCTCGGTGATCTATACTAACCTCCGCAATTCTTTTCCGGATAGGGGGGAGGTCGAGATCAGAGCGCTGGCTCATCAGTTTTATGGCCACTTTGCAGATATGCTGGTGGAGAATATCAAGGCGCTGACCATCAGCCCGGAGGAGCTGCAGCAGCGTATCTCTATACCCGGAGCCAAAGAGATATTTCAGCCATACTGGGATCAGAAGCGCAATGTGGTGGTCGTACTGGGCCATGCCGGCGCCTGGCAGTGGGCTGGACTCGTCGCACCATCACTGATCCCCCAGCGCCTGTTTGCCTTTTACAGTCCGCTCACCAATAAATACTTTGACAGCTATATCAAGCGCACCCGCAGCCGCTATGGTATGCACCTCGTGTCTATGCGTGACTACCTGCGCCATGTACGCGGCCAGTATAGCGATGTGTCCTCACTACATTTCTTCCTCTTTGACCAGGGACCGGTGAATGTGCGCAAGGCTTATTGGACCACCTTTCTCCATCAGGATACAGCCTTTTATTATGGTCCCGCCCATTTTGCCCGGGAGCATGACTGCGCCGTACTATATGTGGCAGTGAAATATCAAGGCAGGGGTAAATACCAAGCCACTATTACAGAGGTAGTACATGATCCTAAATCTGTCGCAGACCACGAGATCATAGAGCGCTGTGTGCGCCTGCTGGAGCAGCAGATACAGGCAGACCCGTCTGACTGGCTGTGGTCGCACCGCCGCTGGAAGCGCAAGCGCCCTCAGTAATTAACAAAAGATAATTTCTGCTGCGCTGTCTACGTGAAATGCGGAAAGCCGCAATCCGGGATATACTTTAGAGTCATGACGGTCTCAGAGAAGCTCAGTGAACTAAATGCCCGGCTGGCAGCGATAAACGATCTGTCTGAGCAGGCAGAGCTGATCATAGCCACCCTGCGCGATCACAATATCATCAGCACCAGCGAAGCACTCCCGGTGATGGAGCGGCTCATAGAGATAGCACGCATCCTCGACCATGAGGAGTATCGCGCCTGGGCACTCTATCTGCGTAGTACGGTGCATCACAATGTTGGGCAGTTCTCAGAGGCATTTGCGGCCAAGAATCAGGCGCTTGATATTTTCAGGGCTATCCATCATCCTCAGGGAGTGGCTACGGTCACAGCCAGCATAGGCCTGCTGTATCTGGTCACAGGCAGATACGCAGAGGCGCTGGAGTCTCTGCTCACTGCGCTGGCTGCTCAGGAGGAGACAGGTGACCGGCAGGGGCTGGCCACTACGCATATCAATATAGGAAACACCTATGCCTATCAGGGCAACTATGACCTGGCCATAGTATCCTACCAGACAGCCATCGCTATGCTGCAGGAGCAGCGAAATGAGCGGCTGCAGGCTAGTGTGTACTTCAATATGGCCTTTATACAAGGGCAAAAGGGCGATAATAATGGGGCACTGGTCAGTTTTGAGGGGGCGCACAGGATCTTTCAGGAGATGGGAGATGAGCATGGGCTCGCCCTGCTGCATATAGGCCGGGGCTCTATCTTTCATGTACAGCAGCGTTATGACGAGGCCATTTCAGAGTTTCATCTCGCCCTGCACTATGCCATGGGAAATGAGAATGCTAAAAATAAGATCAGCTCCTGGTCCGGCCTCGGGCGGAGCCTGGCCAGCCTCGGGCGATACGGAGAGGCAGAGGCATACCTGCGCCAGGCACTGGACGGGGCACTGGATGCAGATGTGAAAGAAGAGCGCAAAGTAGCCCTGCAATATCTCTATGAGCTGTGCAAGGCACGCGGAGACCTGCGTGAGGCCCTCGACTATCATGAGCAATATACCAGGCTGGACAAAGAAATGACAGGCAAGGAAGCCGCAGAAAAGCTAGCCTCCATGAAGTACAACTACGAGATACGCCAAAAGGAAATAGAAGCTGAGATCAGCCAGCTGCGCAATGTGGAGCTCAAGGACGCACTGGACCGCCTGCAGATAGAGAAAAATCGTTCAGATGAGTTATTGCTCAATATCCTGCCCGCAGAGGTAGCCGAGGAGCTGAAGGAGAGGGGCAGTACGACTGCCCGCCACTTTGATGAGGTCACTGTGCTTTTTACGGATTTCAAAGGATTCACCACTATCAGTGAGCAACTGAGCGCGCAGGAGCTGGTAGATGAGCTGCACACTTGCTTCAAGGCCTATGACGAGATCATATCACGCTATAATATAGAGAAGATCAAAACCACCGGCGATGCCTACCTGGCTGTCAGTGGCCTGCCCAGTGCCAATCCCAACCATGCCGGGGATATCATACTGGCTGCGATGGATATCTGCGAGTATATGCATCACCGTCGGCGGGAGCGGGGAGGGGGTACCTTTGAGGTGAGGGTAGGGGTGCATAGTGGCAGCGTGGTAGCAGGTATCGTCGGGGTCAAAAAATTCGCCTATGACATCTGGGGTGACACGGTCAATACTGCCGCACGTATGGAGCAGTATAGCGAGGCTGGCCGGATCAATATCTCCCAGACCACCTATGACAGGGTGCAGGATAGGTTCTACTGTCTGCACCGTGGCAAGATAGATGTCAAAAACAAGGGCGAGATCGATATGTATTTCGTGGAAAGGGAGATTTAGTTGTTGATTATCAGTGTTTTGATGGATAAGTAGCAGGAGCTTTGTCCTTGTTATTCACAGTATGTGAAGTGATATTTGGTAAATAAGAAGGAGATACTTATATTTGCAGTCCTCAAAAAAGAAACGACAATGAAAGAAGGAATTCATCCTACAGAATACAGGACAGTAGTTTTCAAGGACATCTCTTGCGACAAGGCGTTCCTCACTAAGTCTGCTGCCCGCTCTAAGGAAACTATCAAGTGGGAAGACGGCAACGAGTACCCTCTGGTAAAGGTGGAAATCTCTAACGAGTCTCACCCATTCTTCACCGGCAAGAGCAAGTTTGTGGATACAGCCGGCCGTATCGACAAGTTTAAGAAGAAATACGCTAAGTAATTTAGCTATCAATACATTAGAAGCCTCGTTCACGCGGGGCTTTTTTATTTCCACATGTTATCCGACTTAACATTGGCTTAACTTTGCCTCCATACATTTGGCTCGTCTTTTAAATCAATCAATATGGCATTAGAATCCATTCTTTCTTTCTTCATTCCCAAGGACAAGAAGTTTTTCGTCCTCTTTGAGAAAGCATCCAAGAACCTCGTAGACATATCCCGGGTATTTAATGAGCTCCTTAATACCGGCGCCCCGGACCGCCGTGTAGAGCTGATCAAATCCATCTCAGACCTCGAGCACGTAGGCGATAATATCACCCACGAGATATTTACAGAGTTGAGCACCAACTTTATCACTCCTTTTGATCGTGAGGACATCCACTATCTGGCATCTTCTCTTGATGATATTGTGGACTATATACATGGCTCTGCCAAAAGGCTCCAGCTCTACAAGATAGAGGAGTACACACTCGAGATGCAGCAGCTGGCTGAGGTCATAGAGAAATCAGCCGTAGAGGTACATGCCGCGGTATCTACGCTCAAGGGGATGCAAGATGTAGTCAGGCTCAAAGAAGCCCTGGTCCGTATCAATAGCCTCGAAAATCAGGCCGATGATATCTTTGACGGTGCTATCGCTCAGCTCTTTATCAATGAAAAGGACGCCGTCAAGGTGATCAAGATAAAAGAGGTACTCGCTAATATGGAGACGGCCACTGACAAGTGTGAAGACGTAGCCAATGTGATCGAGACCATCCTCATCAAAAACTCATAGTCCGGACGCAACCCAACCATATGACCTTACTCTTAATACTTATTTTCCTTGCGCTGGCCTTTGATTTCATTAATGGATTTCACGACTCGGCCAACTCTATAGCCACCGTGGTCTCTACACGGGTGCTCACGCCGCTACAGGCGGTGGTCTGGGCAGCGGTGTTCAATTTTATCGCCTTTTATTTCTTCAAAGGGCATGGTGTAGCTGATACTGTGAAAGGAATGGTGCATGGCAATATCATCACCATACCGCTGCTGATCGGCGCCCTGCTGGGAGCTACTATCTGGAACCTCCTCACCTGGTATTGGGGCCTGCCCAGCAGCTCTTCCCATGCGCTTCTTGGTGGCTTCACCGGGGCAGCACTGGTCAAGGCTGGAACCAGCGCTATCGTGACTGAGAAGCTGATCAAAGTCCTGGCCTTCATCCCGCTGGCGCCGCTGATCGGCATGGTGGCTACCTATATCATTGCCGTTGTCATTATCAATATCTGCAAGAACCTGCCTGTGACTAAGGTCGACAAGTATTTCCGCCGCCTGCAGTTAGTTTCATCAGCTCTCTTCTCAGTAGGCCACGGTGGCAATGATGCACAGAAGACCATGGGTATCATCTGGGCCGGTCTGATCTGCTATAGCGCCCAGCATCCTGATGCACCTAAGATGTTCTTTGTGCAGGAGGGAGGCTCACTGCCTGTGTGGGCAGCTGTGGGTTGCTATGCGGCTATGGGCCTCGGTACCATGCTCGGTGGCTGGCGTATCGTGAAGACCATGGGCCAGCGTATCACGGCACTCAAGCCTTTTGAGGGTTTTTGCGCAGAAACTGCTGGAGCATTTACTCTCTTCCTGGTCACTAGCCTCAAGATACCTGTGAGTACCACACACACCATCACAGGTAGTATCATGGGAGCAGGCATGACCAAGCGCCTCAGCGCCGTACGCTGGGGAGTAGCTGGCAATATCGTCTGGGCCTGGATACTCACCATCCCTGCCTCTGCCGTGATGGGTGCTATCGCCTACTACGTATTTGAGAAGCTGGCATAAGCTTTATTCTTAGCCAATTTTTATTACGCTGGTTCGTTTATATGTTTAGACTTATATTCGCGCCCTGATGTTGTGCTACCCTTATGAAGTTACTCCTACACTACCTGTCTAAATATCGCGGTCTCGTAGTCATCACTTTTGTGCTGGCCACGATCAACCAGACTTTCTCCATGCTCGATCCTGTCATCTTTGGCAATATCGTAGACCTGGTAGATAAAAACAGCAGCAAACCCGTAGATGATTTTACCCGGTCGGCACTGCTGCTGATACTGGCCAGCATCAGCGTAGCTATGGTGAGTCGTATCGCAAAGGCATTTCAGGATTATACTACCAATCTCGTGATCCAGCGCTTTGGCGCTGACGTCTATACAGATGGCCTCAAACACTCCCTTCAGCTGCCATATCAGGATTTTGAAGACAAGCAGAGCGGTTCCACATTGAATATCCTCCAGCGTCTGCGTACAGACTCAGAGAAATTCATCGTCAGCTTTGTCAATGTAGTTTTCATGGGCATCGTAGGGATTGTGTTTGTACTTGTAGCTTCCTTTCTCGTGTACGGATACATGGTGATAGTATATGTGGTAGCCAGTACGATCCTCTATTTCAGCATCAGGCTGCTCTCGCAAAAGATCAAGCAGGTGCAGGCTACCATCGTGCGTGAGACTAATGTACTGGCGGGAGCTACTACAGAGAGCCTGCGCAATATCGAGCTGATCAAAAGCCTGGGACTGACCAATCAGGAAGTCCAGCGCCTCAATAATGCCACCTATCGCATCCTGAAGCTGGAGCTCAAAAAGGTCCGCAATCTGCGCAGCATTAGCTTCGTGCAGGGCACACTGGTCAATTTCCTCCGTCAGTGTATTCTTTTTATCGTCCTGTATGCGGCCTTCAAGGGGCATCTAAGTGTGGGCATGGTAGTCAGGTTTCAGTTCTTCTCCTTCTTTATTTTCAATCCCCTGCAGGAGATGGGCAATGCACTGCTGAGCTACCGCGAGGCAGAGGCCTCGCTGAATAACTTCCAGTCTATTCTAGACTCTCCATTAGAGCCACGTGCAGCCCTGCCCCAGGCTGTGGCCCATGTAGATGAGCTGAAGTTTGATGGCGTAGCCTTTCAGCATAAGACCGCTAAAAAGCCCGCAGTGCAGGGCATAGATTTTCAGGTCGCTTCCGGAGAGACCATTGCCTTCGTAGGCCCCAGCGGCTCGGGCAAGACTACTCTGGTGAAACTACTTGTCGGGCTCTATCGCCCGCATCAGGGGCATATCCGGTATAATGGTATAGACGCCACTGAGGTAGATATAGACCAGCTGCGCAATCAGATCGGCTTTGTCACTCAGGATACACAACTATTCGCCGGTACTATCCGCGAAAACCTTCTCTTCGTAAAACCAGATGCCACAGACGAGATGCTGCTCGATGTACTGGCCAAGGCCTCTTGTGTAGGGCTGCTTTCCCGTGCTGAGAATGGATTGGATACATTCATAGGAGAGGGGGGTATGCGTGTATCGGGTGGAGAGAAGCAGCGTCTGTCCATAGCACGTGCCCTGCTGCGTGATCCATCACTGCTTGTCTTTGACGAGGCTACCTCTGCGCTGGACTCTATCACTGAGGAGGAGATCACGCGCACCATACGCACTATCTCAGGCACGCGCAGCCGTATCACGGTACTCATAGCGCACAGGCTATCTACCATCATGCATGCAGATCGTATCTATGTGCTGGAGCGTGGCCGTATCATAGAGACCGGGGCGCACCAGGATCTTCTGGCAGAAAAAGGACTCTACTATGCCATGTGGCGCCAGCAGATAGGCGAGCGGCAGGAGGAGGATGCCCTGCATGAAGCATAAAAAAAGGTAAGCCGCACGGCTTACCTTACTGATTCGATTATCAGAAGATCATTTACCTGATCACCGCTATCATCCGGCTGGCTTTGCCAGTAGGCGTCCCTGCAGACAGCATGTAGTTACCGTTTTGCAGGGATGCGATATCCAGGCTTATTTTGTTTTGTCCTGATGTGATGGTATATCTCTGTGTGCTGATCACCCTGCCTGAGATATCTGATAGCGTGATCTGAGTATCATATGCTATGTCAGATGGCATGCTGAGATACAGCCTGTCTGATGCAGGTATGGGGTAAGCGATCAGCGTATTATCTGCCGCCTCATCGTTGATGCCATTAGAACAGGAAGATTGGTTGCTATTAAAGGCCATCTTACCAGTATAGCTGCTGCCAAAGTAGACCATCGAAAACTTAAAGAGTGTTTGTGTCGTGCCAGCGTTGGCTATGAAATAAGATAGGCTATCCGGTGCCGTACTCTGCATCCAGCTCTTGCCTATCACATTGATATAGCTGGAGTAGGCGCCGCTGTAGCATGGCTGTGATCCCGTACTGCCGCCTGCCGCGAATACAGCCCGGCTGTCATTGGTCAGGATGCCCATATCTTGCGAGAGGTCACTGGAGTTGAAGACAGTATTATTATACCTGGTGAAGACCATATCCCAGTCAGAGATAGCAGGCTCCTTGTCCATCACAGTTTTTGTATCCAGGCTATAGTAGGCAAACATCTTTGTGCTGTACGGGCGCTTGCGTACCTGGCCTGTAGCAAAGTCAGAATTATCCAGCTTGTCAAACCAGAAATTATAGGCTGTATCGTATTGCAGGTTGAGTATGGCCAGCTTGCGGAAACTATGATCCGGCATCCGTATCAGGTATATGGAGGAGTCTCCCACTACACTATGCGAGCCAAAGGAGTATGCTCCCCAGCCATAGTTGTAGTCATTGCCAAAATCCTTATTGATATTAAGTGCGCCGATGGTCCATGTAGTATCTGGATTATGCATGCGCTGCCAGCCGCTCCATCCGGTAGTGTCAAAGGCGCTCCACCCGCTTACTTTTTGATTGGGACTCTTGTAGAGCTCTACCCCTATAGCCTCGTTGATCCTTATCGCGGCAGCCTGGTTGGTCTTGTAGGGGGGGATGGCAGATCGTACGCCAAATGCCAGGTGCCAGTCCTCATTGGAGGCGCTGGTTTTGGTGCCCGTGGTGGCATTATAGAAGACCATATCAGTAGCTCCCGCACCCAGGTCGGCAGTGTCGGTCTGAGCTATGGCAGCGGTAGATAAACATAGGTAAAGAACAGTAAACAGTTTTTTCATTAATGACATTTTAACCAGCTGCAAAGTTCGGCCACCCATCTCGGATTTTGTCAGTACTTTTGTCATTAAATTGTCATAAGTTGGAATCTTTCACTTCTCTGCCGTCATCTGCCCGTGTCTGGATCTATCAGTCAGACAGGTCTTTTACCACCATCGAGTCTGGCCAGGTAGCTTCTGATATCAGTGCTTTTGTCTCGCAGTGGCTGGCTCACAAGGCGAAGGTAATAGGCGACGGGGCGCTGCTTTATGACCGCTTCGTCGTGCTGGCCGCTGACGAGGATAAGCTCGCTGTGAGTGGCTGCTCTATAGATAGCACTGTACGCTTTATCAAAGAGCTGGGGGCAAAGTACGGGATCAATTTTTTTGATCGGTTCTATACCTGCTATATGGATAATGGCCAGGTAAAAGGTGCTGACTTTGATACTTTCAAGGGGCTACTGGCCAGTGGTGTGGTAAATGATGAAAC